>CAYXAN010000017.1:0-13989 GCA_964461705.1 uncultured Sarcina sp.
TATTTTGAAATTAAAGCCGCCTTGCCCTCTGCCGCGATAAACTCCGGAAGTGTTTTTCCCTCATAGGGTCCGTTCAGGATCACGGAGGGTCCGTCCGGATGACAGGAAAGCTCCCAGGCTTCCGCCAGAACATCTCCGAAAGCTTCGATACCATAGCTTTCTGTCAATCGGTGGCCGCCCCACAGATAATCCTTGCAGGCCGGTTTTAATTTCAAAATACCCATGGCTTAATCTTCTCCAAAATAGAATGATCGAATCATTCATCCCTTCAACAGGTCAATGAAGCTCTGACAATTCTCCTTGTGCCTGCCGGTGTCCGGGAAAGCAATGACAAGATCCTCTGTTTCGTCCAATTCACCCTCTATACCGGTTCCCTTCACCCTGACAGCAGAGTATCCCCCGGCCTCGTAAACCGTAAGATCCCCAATGTCAAAATCCTCCAGGCTGTAGAACTGACCTCCCGCCGTATCAATGCAATAGTTCATGAAATCCTCCGTCATGATGACGGCATCCAGCTCTCCTTGTGACCACTGAAACAACAGCTTATCCAGTCCGCTCTCGTAGGAGGACAGGCGGGTTTCTCCTCCCGGCGCTTCCTCTGCCTGCGTCTCCTCGTCCCCTGTCACTTCATAGTGAACAAGATAGGCCGAATCAAACACGATCCGCTCCTGCGAAAGCCCGGAGATTCCCGCCAATGCTTCCTCCAGTCTCTGATCCCTGTCGGTATCCGTCTTCTGATTCACGAGTGCGCAGGTAAACTCCGGCTTTTGATCCGGAAAAGCGAAGTGGACAACAAGAAAAACCGCAAGTCCTGCCGCAGCAGCCACGCCCAGCATATGATACCAGTAATAGGTGAACACATACTCCAGCTTTTTCTTTGCGGTCATACCATCCGTGACTTTTCTCATTCGGTGTATGACTCCAGCAGCTTCAGATTACTCTCGATCAGTCCGCAGCGCTGCTTTACGCAATCCGCAGAACGGTGCGGATCCTGCGGCGTAGAAAACAGGTAATCCTCCAGCTTATCTACGGTTGTGGTGGCAACGTGCATTCTTGTATCCGCCGATGCATAGTAGATATACACATCGCCGTTTTCCCGCGCGATCGCGCCGTTTGTGAACACGACGTTGGACACGTCTCCTACGCGCTCCCTGCCAAGCGGAACCAGAAATACCCCGGAAGGCTCTGCAATCACCCGATCCGGCTGCTGTAAATCCGTTGCAAACAGATACAGCACATATCGAAGACCTGCTGCCGTATTCCGCACGCCGTGGGCGATGTGAATCCAGCACCTTTTCCCCTTAATCGGTACCGCACCGGCGCCGTTTTTGGCCTCTGTAATGGTGTGATATACCCTTCTGCTGATGATCTTTTCCTCATCAATCACCGCCTTGGTGATATCATCGCACAGACCAAACCCGATTCCTCCGCCGCTTCCGGTTTCAATAAAGCCGTCCATCGGTCTTGTGTAAAAGGCATATTTCCCGTTTACAAATTCCGGATGCAGCACCACGTTCCGCTGCTGCGGGGAATGAAGTGTTTTCAGATTCTCCAGCCGCTCCCAACTCTTCAGATCCTTGGTTCTGACGATGCCGGCCTCGGCGACAGCAGCCGATAAATCCGCATCATTTCTGTCCTTGCTTTCCGAGCAGAACACGCCGTAAATGTAGCCGTCCTCATGCCTGGTCAGACGCATGTCATACACGTTGGTTTCCTCCGGACAGGTATCCGGCAAAACCACCGGGTAATCCCAGAAGCGAAATCCGTCAATTCCGGTCTTGCTTTCCGCAACGGCAAAAAAGGATTTGCGGTCGTTTCCCTCCACTCTGGCAACGATGTAGAACATTCCGTTCAGCTCGATGGCGCCGGAATTCATGACGGCATTGACCCCCAACCGCTCCATGAAGTATGGGTTGGTGTCTGCATTAATATCGTATTTCCAGATGACCGGGATATGCTCTCTTGTCAGGATCGGATCCTCATAGCGGTCGATGATCCCGTTGTAAAAGCTGCTCTTTCTGTTTTTTCGCTGCTGCAGGGCTTCCAGCTTTGCCTGCTGCACGTAATATTGATTATGAATCATTTTTATACCTCACTGAGGCGAAATTCGTGAAGGCGGTTTTGCCGAATGCGGCAGCCGGTGCACCTGCACCGATGCTGCCGTTTGAAAATGATATATCGATATCACTTTCAAACTATGCTCCCAACATCAGGCACATACGGCCATTGTGATACGGGCACTTCCATGGCTCAACAATGGGCTTGCGGCTCTCCGGGATTCCATTCTTATTGACATCCCAGAACCACTCCGACCCTTCCCGTTTGTCAATGATACAGGCCTTGATATACTCCCACAGTTCCGCGGTGATCTCCTGATATCTTGCATCACCTGTCTTCTCATAGCAATTGTGAAAGCCCACCATTGCCTCTGCCTGAACCCACCAGACCCTTGTGGTATCCACAATGCCCTTGAAGCACTCGTTGTTCATGGCCGTGTGCACACCCGACAGATCCTCTGACCGGCTCAGTGCTTCCCTGTAAACCTCCTGCGCCAGTTTTGTGGTATATTCCTTTGTTTCCGACGTCACAGCAGCATCCTGCAGAACATCGCAGGCTCTGTCCAGAAGCCAGCTGGCCTCAATGTCATGACCGTAGGAATACAGATCCGAAATCGTGTTCAGCTTTTCGTCAAAGAACACCTCCAGCCGATGTTTTTGGGGATGATACACCTTCTCCCGAAACGTCCGGAGGATCCTTCGAAGCGCCGTGCCGACCTTCCCTGTGGGAGCTGCCAGATACAGCTCCGTGTAAGCCTCCAGCACATGGAGCAGCGTATTCATGGTCTTGTCTGCCAGCAGGCCGTTCTCCGACAGCTTGTCATTGTCCTCCAGTACCCAGTTCCTGTCAAAGGACTCCAGATAGCCATAGGCATCGGTACAGGTATTCTCGATCAGATCAAACAGCTCCTGTGCAAGCTGCAGCGCCTCCTGCCTGCCGCTGGCGCGATAAAAGGAGGACAGTGCATAAACGGCAAAGGCCTGATTGTAGGTGTGCTTGGTGCCATCCAGCACTCTTCCGTCGTAGGTGACAGACCAGAACACACCGCCCTTTTCCTTATCCTCGCAGCAATCCCTAAGAAAGCGATATGCGTGCTCCGCCTCTGCAAGAAGCTTCTCATCCCGAAGCTTCAGGTAGGCATTGGAAAAGAACCACAGAATCCGGCTGTTCAGAATACAGCCCTTCTCCGCTCTGCGATCCACGGTAAGATCATAATTCACAAGGCCATAATACCCCCCGTGCTCATCATCCCGAAGTCCCATCCAGAACGGAATGATATGCTCTGTCAGTTCCCGGCTGATCTGCGCCCTGATCTCTTCCATGGTTTCCTTTTTCATTTCTTCCCCGACCGCCATCTTATCTCCTGCCAATCTCGGTATCGTTTTCTCTTACCACGCTGTGTGCCTTGATATAGGCCACCAGCTCATCCGCATAGGTAAAGGCCAGTCCGATATAACTGTCTGCTGCGCCGTAATAAATGGCCATCTTATTGGTCCTGCTGTCATGAATGGTAGCACAGGGGAACGTTACGTTCGGAACAAAGCCCCTCTCCTCATACCACTCCTGCGGAGTAATCAGGAAATTCTCGCAGCGATATCTGACAACAGAGGGATTGTCGATGTCCAGAATGGCACCGCCGATGCTGTATACATAGCCGTTGCAGGTGCCGCTCACCCCATGGTAAATCAGAAGCCAGCCTTCGCTGGTTTCAATGGGGGCCGCTCCGCCGCCGATTTTCAGCGACTCCCACCATTCGGTGCTCTTTCCCATCACATGGCGGTGCTTTCCCCAATATACCATGTCCTTGCTTTCCGAAATAAAAATATCACCGAAGGGCGTATGACCGCTGTCACTGGGGCGTGACAGCATCATGAAGCTGTCATGAATCTTCCTGGGGAAAAGAACCGCATTCCGGTTAAAGGGAAGGAAGGGATTCTCAATTCTGGTAAAGGTTTTGAAATCTGTTGTCTTCGCCACGCCGATTGCAGCTCCGTAGAAATCCTGGCACCAGATCACATAGTAAACGCCCTCCACCTCTACCAGGCGGGGATCATAGGCATATACCGGCATGAAGGGCCGGCCCTCCTCGTCCACAAACCGGATCC
This sequence comes from uncultured Sarcina sp., assembly GCA_964461705.1. Taxonomy (GTDB): domain Bacteria; phylum Bacillota; class Clostridia; order Lachnospirales; family Lachnospiraceae; genus CAG-791. Next base: position 4,164 of record CAYXAN010000017.1, read on the forward strand.
TGTCTTTGTCAAAATCCCAGTGAATGCCGTCCGCGCTCCGCCCCATGTAAATATAGGGGATTCCGTTGACCTGCTCGCCACGGAATACACCGATGAACGCTCCCTCATAGGGAATCACGGCACTGTTGAAAATCCTTGCGACGCCATCTACCGGATTGCGTCCCACAATCGGGTTTTCGGAATATCTCCATACCGGTGCCCCGGTCAAGCCTGCAGGCTTCTCCTGCCATGGCACATTGGGCACTTCCGCGCTGATCAATCTAAAATCATTCATCTTCGCTGTTTCCTCTGTAAGTATATTCTGATATGTTTATCCCTTTACCGCACCGGCAGCCATTCCGCTGTAAACCTGCTTCTGGAATATCAGGAACAGAACCAGAATCGGTATAATGGTAATCAGCACCCCGGCGCAGATGTAGTTGTACTGGTTCCCGTAAGGGCCTGTAAACGTATACAGCGCCGTGGAAATGGTCTTGATTTCCGGCAGCGTCAGATACAGGCTGGACGCGTAATACTCGTTGTACACGCTGACGCCCTTGAGCACCAGCGACGTCATGATGGCCGGCTTAAGAAGCGGGAACAGGATACGGAAGAACACGCCAAAATAAGTGCATCCGTCCATAATTGCGGATTCATCCAGGGAATTGGACAGATTCTCGAAAAACTGAAGGAAAATATAAATCGAGATGATGTCCGTTCCCATCAGCACAACCACGTAGCCGTAAATATGGTTGATGAAGCCCAACCAGTACATGATCTTGTAAATCGTAACCTGCATTGCGATTCCCGGCAATAAGGATGCGAACAGGAACAGGTTCTCGATCATGCCTCTGCCCGGAAAGGTGAAGCGATTCAGGACATAGGCAATCATGGCGCTGATAAAAATCGAGCAGAACAGCACGACAACCAGAATGATGCCGGTGTTCATAAAACCGCGCAGCATGTTGGCCTTCTCGATGGCAATCTTAAAGTTCTCCAGATACGTCCAGGACTGCGGAAGATCCAGCACCGAACCGCTGCTGTATTCCTCATTGGTCTTGAATGCGGTCAATACACATACGCTGACCGGAATCACCGCAATCAGGGCAGCCGCAATCAGGACGGCATACTTGACAATACTGAAAAGGATGGATGCGATGGGGCTCGTCTGTTTCATCTTACTGCTCCTCCCTTCTTGGCCGCCTGCTTTTTGGCTTCCTTTTCCGCCTGCTTTCTGCGGCGCACTGCTGCCTTCGACTCATCGCCGGTCCCGTCATCAAATACGTATTTGAAGAACAGCTTCTGCGCTACGGTGCAGATGATAATGATCACCAGGAGAACAATGGCCATGGCGCAGGCAAGGCCGACCTTCTGATTTTCGTGTGCCAGACGGTTCATGATGACGAAATAGGTTCCGGTTCCCATCTGACCGTTTGTGATAACGTAGGGCGGCTCAAAGGCGCTCAGTGACCCGCTGATGGACAGGATCAGGTTCAAAACGATAATGGATTTGATGCTGGGCAGGATGATGTACTTGAAGGTGTGCCATTTATTGGCGCCGTCCAAAGCTGCTGCCTCATACAAATCCGTGTCCACCGACATCATTGCCCCCAGGAACAGAACCATGTTCTGCCCGGTGTACCGCCACACAGAGGTCGCCACCAGGGCAAAGTTGTTGATGCTCTTGTCCTGAAGCCACAGCGGAATGTCTTCCAGATTCATTCCGAAGGCCTGCAGGATCGTATCCAGAACGTACCCTCTTGCATAGAAGAATTTGAAGATAAATCCCACGGCAATACCGGAGATTAGATAAGGGAAGAACATAGTTGCCTTGAACACGGATTCTCCCTTTACCTTGAATACCATCATGGTCGCAAACAAAAGAGCCAGACAAAGCTGAATCACTGCGCCTCCCATGTAGTACACGCTGACGAACAGCGATCCGAAAATATCAGACCTGCTGAAGATTTCCTTATAGTTCTTCAGGCCTACAAAGGTCTTATCCCCCAGATACTTCATATCATAGAAGCTGAACTGGATCATCTTGAGGAAGGGCACGTAGGTAAACACGATAAGCAAAAGGAGCGGTACAAACATAAAAGAACCGATTACCAGCACCCTTTGCGTACTCCTTTTTCCGAGCCACTTCTTGAAACCGGACTTCTCCGCCTTCGCGGCAGCGGTTGACTGTGTCATTATTATCCCCCTTCAATGTGAACCTGCTTCCCTTACAGCCGCGCAGGGCACAGCAGATTCGTAATGTATAAGAGGCAGCATTGCCTGCTGCCCCTTATGGTGGTTATCGGAAACCTCTGCCTTACACAGAAACCGCCGGAATTTACTCGTCTATTTCTGCGCCGCAGGCCTCCTGTGCCGCTGTCCACTTCTCATTCCATTCGTTCATCAGGTCATCCAAGGACTCGCTTCCGTACAGAGCTGCCTCCAGTACGGTGCTGACCGGATAATCGCCGCTCAGAACCTCAGCCGTGTTGCGGACGTCGTCGTAAAGATTCTCTTCACCCTCTCTTGCCGCATTGTCAGACAGAAGCTCAACTCCTTCAAACTCAGCCAGGCAGTCCGGATACTCCGCACCCTTCAGTGCAGGGATGCTGCCCTCATCCTGGAAGATGGTGGAATCCTCAATCAGCCACTTCACATAAAGCTCAGCCGCAATCTGATTGTCGGCGGATGCGTTCTTGTTGATGCCGTATGCGTAATTTCCGCCTGCCGCCGCATACTGCTTGCCGCCTACAGAGATCGGGAAAGGCATATATCCGATATCATCCGGATGATCTCCGGCATCCTTGAACTGCTGCACGCACCAGGAGCCCAGCACCATGGTGCCGATTTCACCGTCATTGATCTTTATCTTCGAAGACTCCCAGTCACTGGAGGCAGGATCCTCTTCCACCAGCTTGTTCGCTACCGCATTGTAAAGAATGTAGTAAACCGCATACGGTCCGCTGTTTTCCTCATTCTTTGTGAAAGGATTGGCAGAATGCAGAAGTCCGGAGTTCTTGTAATCCGGATCGCCGTTGGAAGCGATGCCTACATAATCGTTCCAGGCTCCCATCGTCCAGCCGGCTGCAAAATTGGTGTACAGCGGGATGGCATCGGTATTGTCCTTGATCAGCTGCAGATCATCCAGGAACTCGTCCGGAGTGGTAGGGCGCTCGGCAACACCGGCCTCTTCCCATACCCGCTTGTTGTAGGCAACACCTCCGGCCGTTCCGCCGTTGGGTACGCCGTATACAACACCGTCATACGTTTTCTCCGTAACGAAGTTGTAAATCTCATTCAGCGTGTCATAATCTCCCAGCGGCATGAAGTAGGTTGAGAACTCACTCTTGTCGCAGGATGTGGGGATGAAGCAGATATCGCCCCAGTCGCCGTTGGTAAGACGGAGCGTCAAAGATTCCTCATAATCCGTGATGCCCTCATAGGTTACGGTAATGCCGGGATACATCTCATGGAACTGTGCTGCATACTCGGTATAAACATTGTCCGCAAGATCTGTCCGGTTGGTGAGGATCTTGAGGTCGGCTGTCAGATCCTTATAATCCTCTCCTACCTTGAGCTGGTCGATGGCAGGAACCTCCGATGCCGCAGCGTCTGCCGAGGCCTCTTCGGTGCTCCCGCTCTCACCTGCATCGGTGCTTTGGCTGTCAGCGCTGCCTGCGCAGGCTGCAAGTGAAATGGTCATTGCCGCCGCCAACATCAGACTCAATACCTTTTTCTTCTTCATTTTTCCCTCCCCTTTCGTTTGGGTTTTAATTATTTAACTTAAAATTAGTCTACAACGTATTCCACACCATCGCAAGTATTTTAAGTAAAAAGGCATCATTTTGTTTAATATTCATCAAATCAGTTGCTGTTTTTTGTTCATTCTTTTCAAGTATGCCGCCAAAGTGTTGGTTAATATTTAATTTAACTCAGTTATTTACTATGCGTTTTAATCTTCGCCATCTCTCAAAAAAGCGCCGCTTCATCATCCACTGACAATGAAACAGCGCTTTTTGCTTTCCGAACCGTGCAGGAGTGATTTTTCTGTACCGGATGTCCCTCCTCAAACCGTTTGATCTTTCATCCTGACCGATTTCTTGATGACCATATGCCCGGACACGATGTCCACGCCATGTCCCTGCTTCGGATTTCGGATCTGTTTGATTATCTTCTTGAGAGCCACCTTGGTCATCACCTTTGTGTCCACCTCATAGGTTGTGATCTGCAGATCCGCAAGTCCCGGGTACAGGTAATTATCAAATCCCACAACGGAAATATCCTCCGGCACGCGGAGCCCTCTGGCGCGAAGCTTATCGATCAGCATGTAGGCCGCCAGATCGCAGTTGCAGACAAATCCCTTGGGAAGGTTTCTTGGCAGCTCAAAGCCCATTTGTCCCAGCCTGTCCCGATCCTCCACCAGCCACTCCGGCTTCACGGTTTTTCCATGCAGGAGCATGGATTTCATAAAGCCGCAGTACCGGTCCATGATACTGCTGGTGGAATAGATGGAGCCAAGAAAGCCAAGCTCATCAATTCCCTGGTCAAACAAAAATTCCGTCAGCAGGAACATCCCGTAGAAGCTGTCCGTAATCACCGCATCCGCGGCAAATTCCTTGTCATAGGTATCCAGATACACCATCGGAATCTTCACCGTATCCCGCAGTTTGGCGCGATATGCGGTGTTCAGCTCGCCAAGGACAATCAATCCGTCCACGCGATTCTCCCGAATACAGGCCGGCATGCGAAGAGAATCCATCTCATCTGCCTTCTTTAAGACCTCGACGGACGTAAAGCAATGGTTTTCCGTCGCGACCACAGCCAGCTCATGGTACATTTTCCAGTAAAAGGTCTCGTACTGAGCAAGGTAGTTTTCCGCCACCAGAACCCCGATCGTGTAGGATTCCTCCGTCCCTTCCCTGCGCCGCTTATCCGACGGTGTCTGATACCCCAGCTCATCCGCCACCTCCTGAATCCTTTGACGGATTTCGCTGCTGACGCCCTTGTTTCCCACCAGCGCATTATGCACGGTGACAGCGCTCACACCAACCCTTTCTGCAATATCAGCCAGTCTAACCTTTGCCATGTCTTTATACTCCGTTTGTCCTCTGTTGGATGATCTACAATTATTTCATAATTTTGAGAGAAAATCATCCGTTTAAATACAAACAAATCCCGTCTTTAGCAGCTGCAGAGAAAAAATTTGTCAACTCTCCCCTGTCCGCTGTCAAAGGCGGGATATAAATACCGTTTTTCGGAGTGCAGTATGTACGCTTTCCGATCAGCTTTCACGCTGCTTCGCGTTATTTCACCTGTTTATTTCAATTCTGAGGTGCAGTGCGGGCAGCGGGTTGCCTTGATGTGGATCTTGGTATAGCAATAGGGGCATTCCTTTTCCGTAGGCTCCGGTGCCTTCTCCGGCTCATTCTTTTTCAAAAGAGCATTTGCCTTTTCCGATGCCTTATTGATCCCGCGCAGAATACAGAACAAAATCAATGCGGTAATAAGGAAATTAATGACTGCTGTGATAAATACGCCGTAGGTAATCACCGGTGCATTCTCCCCTTCACCCAGCGTCACGCTCAGATACGAAAAATCCGTACCGCCGAAAACAGCAATGATGGGGGAAATGATGTCCGTGTTCAATGACGTGACAACGGATGTAAAAGCACCGCCGATGATGACACCGACTGCCATATCCATCACGTTGCCGCGCATGATGAACTTCTTGAATTCCGCAATAAATCCGTTTTCCTTGTTCATTCCATTCCTCCTGTGCAGCTTCACCGAAGCTGCAGTCTTCTGAATTTACCGAGCAATCGACAACACAATGCAAGTCATTATAATGCCGGATGCATCCAAAAGCCAAGGATCATATTCGCAGAGGCCTTGTTTTCCGTATGCAGGGAGAATGCCGCGCAGGCGGTTTCTCCGCAGCACGGAGCAGCGAGGTCACCCCGGGATAGAAAAAGATGCCAACGGGCATCTTCGAGCAACAACGTCGAGATGGGTGCTGAACTGTTACGATTTATGTTAAAATCCTAGCGACGGTTATTTTCCAAAAGTCAACCACCACATTTTTCAGGAGGATTCCAATGAATCGTAATACTATTTGCGTACAGGGGGGCTACACTCCCGGAAACGGGGAGCCAAGACAGATTCCGATCATCCAGAGCACAACCTTCCGCTACGATACCAGCGAGGACATGGGCAAGCTGTTCGATCTGGAGGCTTCCGGCTATTTCTACACGCGTCTGCAGAATCCAACCAACGATTATGTTGCAGCCAAAATCGCCGAGCTGGAGGGCGGCACCGCCGCTATGCTGACCAGCAGCGGACAGGCCGCCAATTTCTTTGCTTTGTTTAACATCTGCCAGGCCGGAGATCACATTGTATCCTCCACGAGCATTTACGGCGGAACCTACAATCTGATTTCGGTCACCATGAAGCGCATGGGCATCGACGTGACCTTCGTGGATCCGGATGCGTCCGAAGAGGAGCTGATGGCTGCCTTCCGTCCCGGCACAAGGGCAATGTTCGGCGAGACCATCGCCAACCCCGCCCTGACGGTTCTGGATATCGAGAAATTCGCGCGCGTCGCTCATGCAAACGGAGTTCCACTCATCGTCGACAACACCTTCGCCACGCCGATCAACTGCCGCCCCTTTGAATGGGGCGCCGATATCGTCACCCATTCCACCACCAAATACATGGACGGCCACGGTGCCGGTGTCGGCGGTGCCATCGTGGACAGCGGTCATTTTGACTGGATGGCCCATGCCGACAAGTATCCGGGCCTTTGCACTCCGGACGAAAGCTATCACGGCGTCACCTATGCTGAACGCTTCGGAAACGGCGGCGCATTTATCACCAAATGCACCACGCAGCTGATGCGTGACCTGGGCTCCATTCAGAGTCCTCAAAACGCCTTCCTCCTGAATCTTGGTCTGGAGAGCCTTCATGTACGCATGGCCCGCCATTGTGAAAACGGACAGGCTGTGGCAGAATTCCTGCAGAATCACAAGAAGGTGGCCTATGTCAATTATTGCGGCCTTCCGGGTGATAAATACCATGAGCTGGCCATGAAGTATCTGCCCGGCGGCAGCTGCGGCGTTGTCTCCTTCGGATTAAAGGGCGGCCGTGAGGCTGCAAGCAAATTTATGCAGAAGCTGAAGCTTGCCGCCATTGAGACTCACGTTGCGGATGCAAGAACCTGCTGCCTGAATCCTGCCTCCAGCACACATCGTCAGATGAATGATGAGCAGCTGAAGGAGGCCGGCGTTCCCGCTGAGCTGTCCGCATGAGCTGCGGCATCGAGGATAAGGAAGATCTGATTGCAGATCTGGCCCAGGCACTGGATCAGATTTAGGAAACCGCTGATGGAAGCGTTTTCCACGCTAGATCCCGGCTGCGAAGCCGCAATTTTCTTTAAAAAGACGCTGATGGAAGCGTCTCCCGCGCCGTCCGTCAATCCCCGCCGCCTCTTCCGGCAACAGAAGGGTCGGCGGGGATTTATGCCTGTCTTTCCTTTTCCTCGCACGGTATGAACATCATGAAAAAGGCAGCCGACAAAAGCCCGCAGGAGATCCATATCATTCGCTGATCCATTCCCCTGGCCAGGATGCCGCCCAGACCGGCGCCCGTCAGAAACAAAAGGATAACCAGCAGATATTGGTAAAATTTTCTCAAACAGCTGCTGTTTTTTGTGGTCACGTAGGTGCTGAGTGCCTCCATTCCGCTTCGTATGTTGCCGATGCACATCGTGCTCGCGTACGCATGTCCGTTGACCTTGCGAAAGGCCTGCACCTGCATGGCGCAGGAAAAGGAAATGACCGCATTGGCAGCAGAATTGAATATCCCGTCTCTTAACGGCACAAAGCCGACAAGAAACAGCAGAATCATCTCGATAGCTACAATGATCTGGCGCCAATGGAGCAGGCTCATTTCCTTATATCGGGTTCGAATCTGCTCGGCTGCAAATACTCCCAATGCGAAAAACAATACCGGAAACAGATACCTTGCGCCGGCCGGAACATCCCCGTCAAAAAAGTGAACCCCCATCAAAACAATATTTCCCGTCTGAGCATTGGCATACACCCTGCCTCTTAGAAAATAAGAATAGGAATCCTGCATTCCTCCGGACAGCGTAAGCACCGCCATGACGCCTGTAGTCTCTGACATCTGCCGCCCGGCCACGATTTTTTCCCGTTTTCTTCCCATATCTGCCATCTTCCCGTTCCCTTTTCTCTATACCAGACGAATCCTCTGCTGCGTTCCTAATGCCTGCAGATGCCTTTATGATATCACGGCAAGCAACAACAAAGAAAAAGGCAGCTTGACAAGCGTCGTCTGTAATGATATCAATGTGATATCAGTTTGATTATCTTGACTTTCACCTGTTGTCTAAACAGAGAGGAGACCTGTTACATGAAGGAAAAAAATTTAGCTGCAAAAAAGAACGGCCTTCCGGTACTGCTTGTGCTGATCGCCTTGTATGCAGCAGCACTGATCGCCGTCATTTATGCCGCAGCAAATGATTTAGAGGGTGTATGCGCAGTCATCTTTATTGTTGCTTTTATTTATATGATGCTCGGCTGGATCGGGTTTCTGGGGTTGAAAATTCTGAAGCCGCAGGAGGCTCTGGTGCTGACTCTGTTCGGAAACTACATCGGAACGCTCCGGGAGCCCGGCTTTTATTTTGTCAATCCGTTTTGCTCGGCTGTCAATCCGGCTGCAAAGACAAGGCTTGGTCAAAGCGGTGACGTGGATTCCGGGAGTGTCGTTCGGGGATTGGTATTGCCTACGGCACAGACGCCTGACAATTCCCAGATCGAGCTTGGCGGCAAGAAGATCTCCCTGAAGGCGATGACCCTCAGCAATGCCAAGCAAAAGGTCAATGATGTGCTGGGAAATCCCGTGGAAATCGGTGTTGCCGTGATCTGGAAGGTGCAGGATACCGCTGCTGCCGTCTTTAATGTCGACAACTACAAGGAATACCTCTCCCTGCAGTGCGACTCCGCCGTCCGCGAAATCGTGCAGATTTACCCCTATGATATCGCACCCGGCGTAGACACCACCGGTGACGGACAGGCTGACGACGGAAGTCTTCGAGGCTCCACCAAGATCGTTGCCGGCCGGATTCGAGCGCTGATTCAGGAAAAGGTGCAGAACGCGGGTCTTGACATCCTGGAGGCCCGAATCACCTACCTTGCCTATGCCCCGGAAATCGCGGCTGTCATGCTGCAGAGGCAGCAGGCCTCGGCCGTTGTGGATGCCCGCAAGATGATTGTAGACGGCGCTGTCGGCATGGTGGAGATGGCTCTGGAACGCCTCAAGGAAAATGACACCCTTGACCTTGATGAAGAGCGCAAGGCCGCCATGGTGTCCAATCTTCTGGTGGTTCTGTGCGGCAATCACGATGCACAGCCTGTGGTAAATTCCGGCAGCCTGTATTAAACTCAAGAGAACGATCATGGGAAAGAAGCAGATACCGCTGCGGCTGAGCGACAGGCTTTATGAAGATATTGCCGCCTGGGCAGAGGATGATTTCCGCTCAGTGAACGGACAAATTGAATATCTTCTGACGGAATGTGTCAGACAGCGCAGAAAAAACGGACATTACGTTCCGCAGGATTCCGACGGATCAGCGGATAACGGCAAATGACGGCAGAACGACAGAGCCGGCAGGCAGGATGAGAGCCGGTAGGATGGCTCATAGATTCATCCTGCCGGCCCTTGCTTTTTGAAAAATATATGATATAATATCCCTTGTGTTTGCGGCATTAGTTCATCGGTAGAATGCGACCTTCCCAAGGTTGAGAGGTGGGTTCGATTCCCATATGCCGCT
>CAYXAN010000018.1:0-8170 GCA_964461705.1 uncultured Sarcina sp.
GCTTTTCGTCGCTCTTTTTCTGCCCCTGCGCCAGCTCCTCTGCCTCTTTCAGTGCCGGCCAGTAATCCGGCTTTTTCATCCTTGCTGCCATATCGATTGGTTCTCTCCTGTCATTTTCCCTGCCTTCGATCCGGAAACGGATTCTTCTGTCTCCGCCCCGAACCGAAAACGGATTTCCTGTCTCCGGTTCGTTTCGAAAACAGCTCTATTTGCCGCCGGTACGATCCAGCAGCTGCTTTTTGAGCTCCGTCATCTGATCCCGCAGCTGTGCGGCGGCCTCAAAATTCAGCTCCGCGGCGGCCTTTTTCATCTGCTTCTCGATCTTGCGGATCAGCTGCTCCAGCTCCTTATCAGACATGGATTCCGGATCCTTCTCGAACCGCACCTGCTCCTCACTGATTTCCCTGGAAATGGCAATGAGATCCCGGACGGCCTTTCGTATGGTTTTCGGTGTGATGCCGTTTTCTTTGTTGTAGGCCTCCTGAATCACCCGTCGGCGTTTTGTCTCCTCAATGGCCCTTTGCATGGAATCCGTCATGCTGTCGGCATACATCACCACATGCCCGTCCGCATTGCGGGCAGCGCGGCCGATGGTCTGCACCAGAGAGGTCTCCGATCGAAGAAAGCCCTCCTTGTCCGCATCCAGAATCGCCACCAGTGCGATTTCCGGAATGTCCAGCCCCTCACGCAGAAGGTTGATGCCCACCAGGACATCAAACACGTCCAGCCGCATGTCGCGGATGATTTCGGCGCGCTCCAAGGTGTCGATGTCCGAATGCAGGTAACGGACCCGGATTCCCGCCTCCGTCAGGTAGTCGGTCAGATCCTCCGCCATCTTCTTGGTCAGGGTGGTGACCAGCACCTTATTGTTCTGCTCCGTCGTTTTGCGGATCTCTGCAATCAGATCATCAATCTGTCCCTCCACCGGCCGCACGTCGATTTCCGGATCCAGCAAACCGGTCGGACGAATGACCTGCTCCGCCCGCAGGAGCTCGTGCTCCTCCTCATAGCCGCCCGGTGTTGCCGAGCAGAACAGCATCTGATCAATTTTCTGTTCGAACTCCTCGAAATTCAGCGGCCGATTGTCCAGTGCCGAGGGCAGACGGAACCCATAGTCCACCAGCGTCCGCTTCCGGCTCCGATCCCCGTGAAACATGGCACCGATCTGCGGAATGGTGATGTGGGATTCATCCACAATGATCAGGAAATCCTCCGGGAAGAAATCCATCAGCGTCAGCGGCTCTGCCCCCGGCGGCATGAAGTTCAGATGTCTGGAATAGTTCTCAATCCCCGAACAGAAGCCGGTTTCGCGCATCATCTCGATGTCAAAATTGGTTCGTTCCGCGATGCGCTGTGCCTCAATGAGCTTGTCCTCGCCCTTGAAGTACCGAACCCGCTCCTCCAGCTCCTTTTCGATGTTTTCACAGGCCGCATTGATCTTGTCCTGCGGCACGACATAGTGGGAGGCCGGATAAATCATGACATGCTGCAGACTGGCATGAACCCGCCCCGACACAATCTCCACCTCACAGATCCGGTCAATCTCATCTCCGAAAAATTCAATCCGGATCAGATACTCGCTGCCCTGCGCGGGATAAATCTCCAGGGTATCCCCATGCACACGGAAATTGCAGCGCTCCAGCACCTGATCATTTCTCTTATACTGAATGGCGATCAGCTCCCGGATCACATCGTCCCGATCCATCTGCATGCCGGGTCGCAGGGAGATGGACATCCCCTTAAATTCATCCGGGGAGCCCAGTCCGTAGATGCAGGAAACACTGGCCACCACGATCACGTCCCGCCGCTCCGACAGGGAGGCTGTTGCGGACAGCCGCAGCTTGTCAATCTCGTCATTGATGGCGGAGTCCTTGGCAATGTAGGTGTCCGTCTGGGGCACATACGCCTCCGGCTGGTAATAATCATAATAGGAGACAAAATATTCCACGGCGTTTTCCGGGAAAAATTCCTTCATCTCGCCGTACAGCTGCCCCGCCAGCGTCTTGTTGTGAGAAATGATCAGGGTGGGGCGGTTTAGCGCCTGAATGACGTTCGCCATGGTAAAAGTCTTACCGGAGCCGGTGACCCCCAGAAGCGTCTGAAACTGGTTGCCCTCCTGAAAGCCCCTGACCAGATCGTCAATGGCCTTGGGCTGGTCGCCCGTCGGCTGAAATTCGGAATGCAGTACAAAATGATCCATTACTATCCCCGGGAGCAGACCGTGCCGACCGATGCACACATCGCACACGGCAGCAGAATTCCGAACTGCTTCGTTTATGTTAAGTATAAAAAGCCTGCGGTACTTCCATACTGTACCGCAGGTCCAAGAATTCGTCTATTATTTTTCGAATATATGTTTGGGTGTAAATGGTCTGCTTTAGGGAAACGCCGATTAAATCAGCGTTTCCTTAGCGTCCGCCCGGGTGCGGCCCCGGGCCGCTTTGACCGTTCCTTCGGATCGGGGTGCGGGTTTCGACAGTTCGCACATAGATATCCTGCCGCAGTGTAACGGAGGATTTATCCTGCTCCAGATAAAAGGCGGCCCGGGTTGCCTGCGCGACCGGCCGCATCTGCCCCTTCATGATGCCGAGGGTGACGCCGCCCACCACCAGGGCAAGGCCCAGTGCAATGAGAAGGAGCGTTGCGGTAAGGACCGCATTCATCAGCAGCATGATGGCCAGGAAGAAGGCATACACACCGGCGCTGACTCCTCCGAACCAGGCAGCGGATTTCACCGGATCCACCGGAAGATTTCCTGTCATTTTTCCGGTCTGTCCGTTCATGGCAAACAAAAAGTCCCGGTCGTTCCACTTCGTGTACAAAAGCCATACCGGCATCAGCGCGTAATCTGTTTTCCCGTGGATGACCGTCGCATTGCGGCTTCTTTCCTGAACGGAGCTGTAGCCGGTCACGCTGCCTCTCAGCTCATCGCAGGAGGTGGTCACAGCCCGCTCGTCCGCCTTTTTCTGCAGCTCCTTCGAATCGACGTCATATTTGTTGGCAAGGTAGCCGGGCAGGTATTCCAGCTCAAATTGTGCAAGCCTTGTGTAATCGAAGGGCTCGATGGAATCCATGAGATCATCCGGCATGCTGCGGGAGGCATCACAGGGAATCTTATCAAAATACATCTCTCCGCCGCGCTGCACATCATAGATCTTGGTTCTGGTTACCTCAAAATCCCCCTCCGTACGGGTGGAGCTGATCCCGCACTCAAAGGACATCCGCGCCTTCACCTTTCCGCCGAAAAGCCAGTAGGGAACATAGACGCCCTTGATCTCCTGCAGGTGGTTGCCGTCGGTAAAGGATTTCGGCAGAAGTGATTTGCCTCTGTAATATTCCTTCAGTCCCTCGATGGCCTGCTCTCTGGTGTGGGTGAACGGAATGACATAATCCGGCCCCCGGCCGATGGAAAACTGCTCCGGAATCACCATCGGGTTGCCGCAGTACGGGCAGGTGGTTGCCGCTGTGGTATCATCGGCAATGAGCTCTGCCCCGCAATGGCTGCAGTGATACACCTTAAGCCGGGAGGTATCCCCTCCCCAGTTGTCCCCGGCGGCGGTTTCGACGTTGGGGGCACTGGCTCCCAGCTCCTCTGCTGTCGGCATCCTTCCTGCCCCGCCGTCGCCGGAGCCCGCCGCGCCTTCGGATGATGTGTCCTGCTGCCCGGCGGCAGCCGCCCTCCGATTCTGCTCCTCGTATGCCCTCTTCACCTCTTCAATGGTGAAGATACTGTCGCAGTAATCGCATTTCACCTTTCCCGTCGCGGCATCAAAATGCACCGGGCCGCCGCAGTTCGGACAGGTGTAATTCGTAACCTGTTGTGCCATCGTCTTCCTCTCTTGCTGTCCCTGACATCCGCCCGGAAATGCTGACGAAAGCGCCTCCGGCGCCGGAGTCCGGCCATAAGGCAGCCGCTTTCCTTACGAATTCCGTTATCCCCTGGGGGCTCCGCAGTTCTGGCAGAATTTCCCGGTATTGCCGGTCTGTCCGCAGGAGGGGCAGGTCCACACACCGGCTGCCGCAGGCTTTGCCCCGCCGCAGTTCTGGCAGAACTTTCCGGTATTGCCGGTCTGTCCGCAGGAGGGGCAAGTCCACACACCGACTGCCGCAGGCTGCATCTGCGGCGCCGGCTGCTGCGGCTGCGCCGTTTGCTGACCGGCATACTGCCCTGCGAACGAACCGGCAGTCTGCTGCGCCCCCATCTGGAAGAGCTGGGCTGCGTTCATGCCGCCGACCTGCTGTGCCATGTTCATCCCGGCAAAGCCCATCATGGCGCCGTTTGTATTCCGGGCGGCGTCCTGCATGGCCTGCGCCTGCGCTGCCGTCAGGGTCGCCGCCGCCATGTTGGGGTTCTGATAAACCGCATTGCGCTGCAGCTCCTTGATCATCTTCTCGTCTTCTTCGTTGGCCTTGAGGCTGGAGACGCCGAAGGAGGAGATGACAATTCCATAGGTCTTTCCCCAGGAGTCCGAAAGTGCATGATTCAATGCTGCCGCCAGATCATCCGCATGGGCCGGCACAGCACTGTAACGAACCCCCTGCTCGGAAATCTCCGCAAAGGCAGGCTGAAGCGCCGTCAGCAGCTCGGATTTGAGCTGTGAATCCATCTTGTCCCTGGTATAGGCCTCTGTTACGTTTCCGCAGACATTCCTGTAAAACAGGATGGGATCCTCGATGCGGTAGGCATACTCGCCAAAGCACGTGATGGAAATATCCACATCCAGTCCGATCTTATTGTCCACGACACGGAAGGGAACCGGATTTGCAGTGCCGTATTTGTTTCCGATGATTTCCTTGGTATTGAAATAGTAAACCCGCTGATCCACCGCGGTATCACCGCCAAAGCCCACGCGCTTGACGAAAGCATTGAAGGAATCGACAATCCCCTGCTTGAGTCCGCCGGCAAACAGGGACGGAGATGCAGCGTTGTCAAATACAAATTCGCCCGGCTCGGCACACACCTCAACGATCTTTCCCTGCTCCACAATGATCATGCACTGACCGTCATTGACCGCCACGATGGAGCCGTTGGAAATCACGTTGTCCGTACCGTTGTTGCGGGATCTTGCCTGCCTCCGCTTTGTCCCCTTTACCGCCAGTGTTTTCGCATCCATGGAATCACAATAGAAATACTCCCTCCACTGATCCGCCAACACAGAGGATGCCGCATTCATGCCAACCTGCAAAAGTCCCATCGTATCCCTCTTTTCCGCGCCGGAGCTCCCGGCGGCTTTGTTCTGCCGAGGCAAACATTCCTGTGCCCCTTGCCTCTATTATTCCATATCTGTGCAGGATTTAGAAGCGATCTGTCGCCGCAAAGAGGCTGTTCGTTTGCCCTTCGTTACCGGGCGGACGCCAGCCGGGCGACGGGCTCTGTTACCCCCTTCTGTCGTCCTGACGGCAAACGGGCAGCCTCACTCCGCCATACAATCCTGAAACCGCTCCAGCGCCTCCTGATAGGTTGCCTCTCCCTCCAGATAGCTCCTCATGGCGCTTTGAAACGCTTCATCCGCGGCCTGCCCCTCTGCGGACGAGACAGGCAGATCAATGCTCTCTGCGGCTTCGGCCAGAATCCCGTACGGATTTTGACCGCCGAGGACGGGATTTCCCATGGAAGCGTCGGAGGCCAGCTCCTTCAGCACCTTTTTGTTGTTGACGCACTCCCCCTCGCCTTTGGCGATTTCCTTCATCACGGCGGCATCCGTGGTCAGCGTCCGAAGGATCTTCCCCGCCAGGGTCTGATTATCCGTCCCGACGGCTGCGCACAGCCAGCTGCCGCCCCAGAAGAAGCTCTGAGGACCCTTTGTCAGTCCCCAGCCGCCGTTTTCCGCCGTCGAGCCCTCCTCTTGTGCATGCATGACATCGTTGATCAGCCAGAGCGGGCCAAAATAAGCAAACACCGGGGTGTCCTCATAAAACCCCCGGTTCCACTCATCGCTCCACAGCTCGGCCATACCGGTTTCCTCCGCATCCAGAAGCTTTTTGGAATCCTCCGCCCATTGCCGCAGACTGTCATCGACCGAAAGCCTGCCGTTCCTGCGCGTCCACCCCTGCGATGCACTGCAGGCATACGCCCGGTAGGTGTCATACACCGTGGAGGTGATGCAATAGCCGCTTTTCCGCACCTGTTTTGCCGTCCCGGCAAAGGACTCCCAATCCTGCACCGCCTCCTGAACCTCCTTGGGATCATCGGAGCCCAGAATCCCTGCGGCAAGGGATCGGTTGTAGATCATTCCCGAGGCGCAGGCCTGCCAGGAGGCGCCCCGCTGATTTCCTTCGGCATCCGTTACCAGCTCCCGCGTAAAGGCGTATTGCCCGGACAGCTCCTCCTCCGTAATGCCAAGCTCAGCCAGAGGAAGGGCAAGGTTTACGTCCATTGCCGTGTACCTGGCGGCATTGCCCGCATCCACCATAAAAAGATCGACCTTATTGTCCGCAGACTCCGATGCATTCCCGGGAAGGATGGTGTCAAGGTGCTCCTCATAGGCATTGTCCTCCGTCGACGTAATGAGGAACCGAACGGTCACACCGTCAATCCGGCCGGTGACCTCATCGAGCCTCTCGTAATCCGGATAATACTTCTCCATGCAGTCCCTAAGACCGGTATCCCAGCAGCAAATGTTCAGAACGGTTCCGTCATCCGCTGCTGCATCACTCTCTGCTTCCTCCTCCAAAAAAGCGTCCGCCGCATCCGCGCCGCCGCAGCCCGTCAGCGCCGTCACATTCATCATGCAGGCAAGAAGGAGCATTCCCCTTTGCTGCCTCTTCCTCATACCCATCTCTCACAAATCTGTCGTAACACTTCCCTGCTGTCATTTAGGGAAACGCTGATGAAAGCGTTTCCCACGCCGGATCCCGGCTGTGAAGCAGCAATTTCCTCTGCAAATCCGTGCGATCCGCCGGAGGCCGCTAAGTAAACGCTGATTTAATCAGCGTTTACTTAGCCAGTACTGCCCGCATGGCCTCCTTTGCCGCCTCCAGCTGATTGTCGGTTCCGTCCTCCAGATAAGCGTCTGTGTCCAGCTCCACCACCTGATCCGGCGTCACACCGATCTTATGAATGCTGTTCCCGTTTCTGGTAAAATATTCCGCCACCGTCAGCCGGACGGCGGAGCCGTCTCCCATGGAATAGAGCGTCTGTACCACACCCTTTCCGTAGGTCTGTGTTCCGATCACGCTCCCTGCGCCGGAATCCTGAATGGCACTGGACAGGATCTCCGATGCACTGGCCGAATTGCCGTTGACCAGAACCACCACCGGGAGCTCGCTGTAGTTGCTCCCATCGGTCTCATATTTCGTGGTAGAGCCGTCCGGATACTGCATGTAGAAAATCAGCCCCTCCGGTATCAGATATTCGGCAATGGCGGTCACGGCATCCACGGTTCCGCCGGGATTGCCGCGAAGATCCAGAATCAGTCCCTTGATATTCTCCGCCTGCAGCTCCTGAAGCTTCCTGACAAACTGATCGGAGGTCACCGTGTCAAACTCCGCGATCTGAAGATATCCGATTCCTTCCTCCAGCACCTCTCCTGCTACGGTAACGGAGGCCACCTCGTCCCGGGTTACGTCAATTTCCATTTCCTCGCCGTCCCGAACGATCGTCAGCTGAACCGTCGTCCCCTTTTCGCCCCGGATCTTGCTGACAGCCATGTCCAGATCCATGTCCTGCAGGGACTCACCGTCCGCCTTCCACAGAATATCCTCCGCCAGAAGTCCCGCCTTTTCGGCAGGAGAGTCCTCTATGACACCGGATATCATCGGACACCCTGTCGTTTCATCCTTGGAGACATATGCGCCGATCCCGACATAGGTTCCGCTGATGCTCTCCTGCAGGGCTTCCACATCATCCGCGGAATAATAGACCGAATACGGATCCTCCAGGGCATCGACCAGGCCCTCATACATTCCCTCGGTCAGCTGCTCCTGTGTCACGGAATCCGCCTGATAGTAGTGCTTCTCGATCAGCTTCTCCAGCGCGGCCAGCTTGGTTCTTGCTGCCGCGGACAGGAGCCCTCTGCCGGCGGCATACATGGCGCCGACGGCAATCCCCGCTCCCAGAAGCATGCCCCCCAGAAAGATCACCGCCCGGCGTCCGGCTGTGCCCCCGGAGCTTCCCTTTGCCTGTGCTTCCGACTGATCCCTCTGTGTCTGCGCGGGTGCTGCCGGCTGA
>CAYXAN010000018.1:8270-13910 GCA_964461705.1 uncultured Sarcina sp.
GTCTGCGCGGGTGCTGCCGGCTGAATTTCCTGCTGTTCCGGAGCTTCCTTGTGTGCTTCTGCCATTTCCTGCCTCGTTTGCCTTCTTCTTGCTCTGCTTTGTTTCACATGTACTGCACATCCTTAGTGAAACGCTGATGAAATCGCTTCCCACGCCGGATCCCGACTGCGAAGCAGCATTTTCCCTTGCAAATCCTTAGCTTCCCAGATACCCCCAGGGAGATACATAGGATCCGTTCAGACGAACCGAAAAATGCAGGTGCGGTCCGGTGGAATTGCCGGTGCTGCCCACGGCGGCAATCTGCTCACCCGCGCTGACCTCCTGTCCGCTGGACACGTACAGGGCACTGGCATGCATATAGATCGTATACAGGCCGTCCCCGTGATTGATCATGACATAGTTGCCCATGGAGGACTCATAGGATGCAGCCACGACCACACCGTCTGCGGCCGCCAGGATCGGTGATCCGCTGGGCGCCGCCATGTCCAGCCCGCTGTGAAAGATCGTGCGGCCGTAAATAGGGTGCATCCGATATCCGTACTCGGAGGAAATATAGGTGTAGGACGGTGCCGGCCACACGAAGGTTCCGCCGGTGTATTTGCGGCTCTGATTGGCCAGTGCCTGCTTATCGGCGGCGACCGCCGCCTCCAGGGCCGCGATGGTCGCGTTCTGCTGGCTCATCTGGCTCTCGTATTCCTCGATGGTCGCGGCGGATTCGGCGATTTCCGATTCTGTGGAGGCAATCTGCGCCTTTTTCTCCTGAATCAGTGCCTCCACATTGGCCTCTTCCTCCTCCACGGCGGCCTTTTCCTCGTCCAGCGTTGCCTTTTCCTCCTCCAGCGCCTCCTTGGTCGCCTTCACCAGCTGCGTCTGCTCCTTATAGCGCTGCAGAAGGTTCTGATCATAGTTGGACAAAAGCTCGATGTAGTATGCCTTGTTCAGCAAATCTCCGAAGGTTGTCGCCTTCAGCAGCGTTTCCAGAAGATAGGCGTCGCCCTTTTCGTAGATGAACCGGACCCGCTTCTTCATATTCTCGTACTGCGTCTGCTGCGTTTCCTCTGCCTCCTGCAGCTCTGCCTCCGTCGCCTCAATATCCGCCTCCTTGTCGGCAATCTGTGTCTTCAGACTGTCGATATTGGCCTGAATCTCGGTCAGCTGCGCATCCATCTGGGAAACGTAGGCGTTCAGATCCGACTTCTTGTCCTCCAACGCCGCCTTCATGTTCTTAAGGCTGCTCAGATTGTTCTGCACCTCCTGCCGCTCCTGCTTGGCGGCCTCAATCTGATCCTCCTTCGCCTTGATGGTTTCCTGCGTCACGGTCTCGGCCAGAACCGTCCGGGCCGCAGGCTTTGCCAGCGCAATAATGCCAAAAAGCAGTGCGCAACTGACTGCGCACCGCCGAAGATGTCTGCCGGATCGGATGGAATCAAATCTGTGGTTTGTTCTGATGTGACGATTAAACATGCAGATGCTTCCTCACTGTAATCAGGCTTCCGAAAAATCCGATCCCCGTTCCCAGAACCAGAGACACCGGAAGCAGGTAGTAGTACACCTCGCCGACACTGCGGAAGGTCATGAAATTCGTAAGGATCGTGAACTTTCCGGTAATGACTTCAATGGCCGTATTGTAAAGAAAATACAGAATGCACATCGGAATGACGGTCCCCACCAGTCCGATGATAACGCCCTCGATGACGTAGGGGGCCCGGACAAAGAAGTCCGTGGCGCCGATGTATTTCATGATCGAGATCTCCTCCCAGTGCGTCGTGATTCCCATCGCAATGGTGTTGTTGATCAGGAAGATGGACACCACCAGCAGCATCAGGATGATGGCGCCGGAGGCATACATGATCAGGGTGTTGGCGCCCGAAACCGTATCCGCCGTGATCTCGGACCGGTTGACCTCGCGAACCACATCCAGTCCCTCAAGATAATCCACGAGCTCCGACTGTCTTGAAACATCCTGCAGGAAGATCTCCAGGTTTGCCGAGTCCTCCAGCGGATTTTCCGTAAAGCCGTCGGCATAGTCACCAAGATACTCGGCGGAAAAATCAGTCCAGGCCTGCTCTGCCGAGACATAATCAACGCTGGCTACTTCCTCTCTCTCCTCAATGGCAACCTTCAGCTGAAGGATTTCCTCCTCCGTGGTTCCCTGCTGGAAAAACACCGTGACCGAAACGCCCTGCTCTGCCGAATTCATCAGCGTCTGCAGATTGAACAGGATCGAAAAAAAGATGCCGAACATGAACAGACAGGCGGAGATGGTGGCAATGGAGGCCAGCGTATAGCCGCGATTCTTGAACATGTTGCGGAAGCTTTGTCCGATCGAATAAAAGATGTTGCTGATTCTCATCTGCTAATCCTCATCGTAGTCATCATAACCGTCGTATCCGTCATACCCGTCCGCATCCACATCCTGATACCGGTCCGTATAACGATCCTGGTAGTCATTCTGATAATCGTCGGCGTACTCTTCGTGATACGCATCATGATATTCCTCATGGAAGCCGTCACGGCCGGCCTTCTGATATCCGCCGTTCTCCGCTGCCTCCTCCGGCTGCGGAGCCGCATAAGCCGGCTCCTCTGCATAGGCCGGATACGATGACGATGCCGTGTCGCTGATGATTTCGCCCCGCTTCATCTCGATGACCCGCTTATGCATGCGGTCCACGATGCCGCGGTCATGTGTGACCACCAGCACCGTCGTTCCCGTTTCCTTGTTGGCGCGCTCGATGAGCTGCATGATGTCCCACGCCGTATCCTGATCCAGATTTCCCGTAGGCTCGTCCGCAAGAAGGAGAAGGGGCTTGTTCACCAGCGCCCTGGCCAGAGCAACGCGCTGCTGCTCGCCTCCGGAAAGCTGCGTAACCTGCCGCTTGTATTTGTCCGCCATGCCGACCATCTGGAGCACACTTGTGACATTGTGCTTCATCTGGTTTTTCGGCACCATCATGATGCGCTGCGCAAAGGCGACATTCTCATATACATCCCGATCCTTCAGCAGTCGGAAATCCTGAAATACAATGCCCAGATTCCGGCGGAATCTCGGAATCTTGCTGTGCCGGATGCGGTTCAGATCATAGCCCAGCACCTCCACTGAGCCCTCGGTTGCCTTCAGCTGGCGCATGATCATCTTAAGAAGCGTGGACTTGCCGGAGCCGGTCTCGCCCGTAATAAAGACAAACTCGCCCTCACGAATCTGCAGGTTTGCATCCAGAACTCCCGGTGCGTCCTTTGAATACTGCTTGCTGACATGCTGGAGAGACACCACCACGTCATCCGCTGTCTTGTAGGATTTTCTTTTCATGTATTACCGATTCTCCTGATCCATATACTTCATATATTTCACAACCATAAGGGCGATTTTGAAGGTGATGGCATCTTCAAAAATCCGCAGATCCAGTCCTGTGCTCTTCAAAAGCTTGTCCAGACGGTATACCAGCGTATTCCGGTGAATGAACAGCTGCCTGGAGGTTTCGGACACATTCAGGTTGTTCTCGAAAAACTTGCTGATGGTGGACAAGGTTTCCTCATCGAATTCGTCCGGACGCTTGTCCTTGAAGATCTCCCGGATGAACATCCGGCACAGCGGCAGCGGCAGCTGGTAAATCAGACGCCCGATGCCCAGCTGATTATATGCAATGACCGACCGATCCTCAAAGAAGATACGGGACACATCCAACGCCATCCTGGCTTCCTTAAAGGAATGACTGAGCTCCTTGAGCTCCTCCACCACGGTACCGTAGGCAACGCGCACGTTGGAGATGCCGGATTTGCGAAGATACTCCATCACTCCCTCCGCATAGCTCTCCAGTGCCGTCTCCGAGCGGTCGTTCATTGTATGGTGCACAATGACAATGCTGTTCTCATCTACCTGCGTGACGTGATCCTCGGAGCCGGTCCCGACCATTTCCTGCAGCTGGCTCAGCACGTCGCGGTCCCTGCCCTTTTCCTTATCGACCTCGATCAAAAGGACAACTCTCGGACTGTTGGCCTGAATATGGAGCTTTTTCGCTCGCTCATAAATGTCGATGAGAAGGAGATTGTCCAGCAGCAGATTCTTGATGAAGCCGTCCTTGTCATAATGCTCCTTGAATGCACTGATCAGCCCCTGCAGCTGAAAGGCCGCCATACGGCCCACCGTCAGGGTGCTGTCGGTCGTGCCGTTGATGATCAGTATATATTCCAGCTGGTTCTCGTCAAAGACCTTGAAGAACTGGAACGGTCCCGCCGACTGCGAATCGGCCGGTGACGCCGCAAATTCCGAAATGGCTGCCGATGCCGCCTGAAAGACCGGCTGCGTCGATGCCGCCTCTCTCCCGTCAGGCTCCATCACACAGACATCCAAATGCGAAATGTCCTTAATCCCCTCAATCGTGCTCTGTAATACTTGATTTGAAATCATGCCCCCACACTCTTTCTGCACTCTTATGCTGCGCGTCCTGCTGTATCTGCCCAACCCGAGAAATACGCGTTCCCTCCCCGTGTTTTCTCCGGTCTGTCCCCCAATCAGAGTCCATTCTAATGCACAATGAGAAAAAAATCTATAAAAATGCCGGATTTGTTTTGTGTAATTTGTCTACCTGTCACCATTCCTTTCCCGATCGGGGACGGGTTCTGTGACACTATCTTTTGTGAATTTCGCTCTCTGTCAGCTCGATTTTTCCCTCCTTCAGCAATCGTCCTACGGCGCGCTTGAACTGCGCCTTGCTCATCTGCATCTTCTGTCGAATCTCTTCCGGATCCGCCTTGTCCGTAAACGGAAGGCGGCCGCCGCTTTGTTCCAGTCTCTCCATAATAACGGCAGCGTCCGCGGACATCTGATCCACCGCCTTTTCACGCAGTGCCAGATCCAGCTTGCCGTCCTGGCGTACCCGCGTCACCCGAGCCTGCACCCGGTCTCCGACCGCCAGATCACGCACCAGCTCCTTTTTGGGGATCAGGCCGGAATAGCGATCGTCTACTGCCACAAAGCGGCCGTAATTATCACTGGTCTCATATACCGTCCCGGTGACCACGTCCCCCTTTTGATACGGGCTGTCGGCGGACAGCCAGGGATACACGTTCATGGTCGCCGCAAGGCGGCCGCTCTTGTCCAGATACACGGCACACAGCACCCTTTGACCCTTCTGCACGTGATGATCCCTCGGCTGCTCATGAAAGGGCAGCAGCAGATCCTTGTCCAGCCCCCAATCCAGAAAGGCGCCGATCCGGCCTACCTCCCGGACGGTGAGCGTTCCGATCTGGTGCAGGGTCAGGAGAGGCTCCTTCCTTGTTGCAATCAGCCGATCCTCCGAGTCCTTATAGAGGAACACCCTTACCTCATCTCCCTCTTTGCATCCCTCCGGCACCTGAGAGCTCGGAAGAAGCACATGCTCCTCTTCTTTCGCCTCCTTGAGGAAAACTCCCATGGGCACCTTTTTTTCCACCAGCAGCGTTTGCTTCTCTCCGATTTTGAGCATACATTCCTTTCTTTGTCTCATCCGGCCGTTCACGTCCTGCCGCGCGGGGTGATCCGCGGTCTCGCCGGCCGATTCTTTTCGCCTCGCCGCGCAGGCTACTCCCTTACTCCCGATTTGCCGCGCAGGTCATCTCCACGGCAGCATAGGTTTCTCCCTCCGGGTGGTTCAGGAAGATCAG
>CAYXAN010000019.1:0-13565 GCA_964461705.1 uncultured Sarcina sp.
ATCGATATCCGGTGTCAGGTTCACCAGCTTTTCCTTTTCAATCACCTCGCTGAGCTTTACACTTACCATGGATTCCTCCTTGCGGCACGTACCGTGCCTGTGAATCTGTCTGTAGCGTTTTCCTAAAGTGTACCATACTTTTCGGAACTCCTCCGAAACGGTTTCACCCGTGCCGGTCCTCCCCCGGTATTTTCTTCGGCTTCTGTGTCTCCTGCGGGTGAAAATAGGCATACACACCGGCGGCGGTCTTAGGCGGCAGCTCCGGAAGTCTTTCCAGCTCTTCCCTTGTAGCCTGTGCCAGCTCCTCAATGGAACGATAGGTGCGCATCAGCGCCTTCTTCCTTGCAGGGCCGATTCCCGGGATATCGTCCAGCCGGGAATGCACCTGTGCCTTGGATCGCAGCGAGCGGTGATATTCAATGGCAAAGCGGTGGGTCTCGTCCTGAATTCTGGTCACCAGCTTGAAGCCTTCCGAATGAGTATCCATGGGAATTTCCACATTCCGGTAATACAGTCCTCTGGTTCTGTGACGGTCATCCTTGACCATGCCGGCCACCGGAATCTTTAGCCCCAGCTCTTCAAGGACAGACAGACATATATTGACCTGTCCCCTGCCGCCGTCCATCAGGATCAGATCCGGAAACCGGTTGAAGCTCCCAAGCTCTGCATCCCGATTCTCCTCCTGCAGCATTTTCGCCTCCTGCAGACCGTGCGTAAAGCGTCTGGTCAGCACCTCCCGCATACAGGCATAATCATCCGGTCCGGCCACCGTTTTGATACGGAACTTGCGGTAATCGCTCCGCTTCGGTCTGCCCTTTTCGTAGACCACCATGGAGCCTACATTCGCAAAGCCGCTGATGTTGGAGATGTCGTAGCTCTCCATGCGATCCGCCCCGGAGATCCCAAGAAGCTTTGCAATTTCATGCACTGCGCCGATGGTTCTTCCCTCCTCCCGCCGCAGACGCTCCTTGTCCTTGTGCAGAAGAAGTGCCGCATTTTCCATCGCCAGGGACACCAGCCGCTCCTTCTGTCCCTTTTGCGGAACCAGAAGGGAAACCTTTCCCTCCCTCTTCTGCGTCAGCCATTGTTCCAGGATATCCCTGTCCTCTACATCTTCCGGCAGCATGATGGCGGAAGGAATGAAGGGGGTCCCTGCATAGAACTGTTTCAGGAAGCCGGAGAGAATTTCCGCCTCTGTCCGGCCCCCTACATGATTCATATAGAAATGCTCCCGTCCCATGAGCCTTCCGTCGCGGATAAAGAAGGTCTGCACCACCGCATCTGCATCCGCATTTTCATGATCCATGGCAATGCCAAGGATATCCTTGTCCTCACCGACACCCTCCGACATCTTCTGCTTCTGTGCCACCTGCTGCACACTTTTCATCAAATCCCGATATTTTGCAGCCTCTTCGTAGTTCAGCGCCTCTGCCGCGGCCTCCATTTTCTCCTTCAGGTCCTTCAAAATCCGTCCGTAATTGCCGGACAGAAATTCGATGGCCAGATCCACCTGCCTGCGGTAGCTTTCCGGATCAATTTCTCCCGCAATACACGGGCCAAGGCATCGCTTCATATGATAGTTCAGGCAGGGGCGATCCTTCCCGATATCCCTGGGAAGATTCCGCCCGCAGTCCCGCAGTCCGTACATGCGGTTCAGCAGCTCAATGGTATCGTGCACGGCTGCCGCACTGGTAAAGGGGCCAAAATATCTGGCCTTGTCCTTTTTGCGAATGCGGGAAAAGAGAATTCTCGGATACGCCTCTCCCACGGTCACCTTGACGTAGGGATAGGTCTTGTCATCCACCAGAAGCGTGTTGTACTTGGGACGATGCTCCTTGATGAGATTGTTCTCCAGAATCAGCGCCTCCAGCTCGGAATCCGTAACAATATACTCAAACCTCGCAATCTGCCTGACCATCTGATCGATGGCCGGTCCCCGACCGATGTTGGCGCGAAAATAGGACCTCACCCGATTGTGCAGCACCTTGGCCTTCCCTACATAGATGATCCTGTCGCCGGCATCGTGCATAATGTAGACGCCCGGCTTCTTCGGAAGCTTTTCCAGTTCCTTTTCGAAATCGAAATCCCCGACGGCACTTCGGCCCGTATTTCCTTGTCTTTTCTGCTTCGTCTGCTGATTTACATCCATCCCCGCGCTCTTTCTGACCCTGCCGCAGCCAATGCCGGTGTCCGTAAATTCCGGATTCCGATCAAGGGCTTACAACACGAAAGGCGGAGCCAGACACGTGGCTCCGCCCCAACGCAGATCGGCAACCGTCTGCATCTGTACATTATTGATCCAGCCGATCCATCGGCACATTGGAAAACCGTCCCACCGGCCCCTGTGCCTTCCGGTCAGAGGGAGCCTTCGAATGATCCGCATCGCCGGACGGGTCCCTCGTCTGCTCTGTGCCGTCAGCCGATTTCTCCAAATGCTCGGTGCTGTCAGCCGGGTCCTTGGGCTTCTCCCCGCTTCCGACGTTCTTCTCCTGCTGTTCTACGGCAGGTGCGGCATTCTCTGCAGGCGGCGTCTGTATCTGCTCCGGTGCGCGATGCTCCTCCTTCGCCAGCTGCTCCTCAAATCTTTGCTGCTCGGTTTTCTCGGCGCCCTCCGGCTCCGGAATTCCCTTCGTCTTCCGATACAGCTTCATGAACTGCTCGCCGGTAATGGTCTCCTCCTTGATAAGGTAGGCCGCAATGACATCCATGACATCCATGTTCTCGGACAGAAGCTTTTTGGCCTCCTGATAGCACGTGTCCATCATCCGGCGAACCTCTTCGTCCACCGCAGCCGCCGTTGCATCGGCGCAATTCATGGCCGCTCTTCCTTCAAGGTACTGACTCTCCACCGTTGCCAGACCCATCAGGCCGAACCGGTCACTCATTCCGTACTGAGTTACCATCGCCTTTGCCAGCCCCGTCGCCTTCTCAATATCATTGGAGGCTCCGGTGGTGACCGAATGGAATTTCAGCTCCTCAGCCGCTCGGCCTCCCAGAAGGCCGACGATCATATCGTGAAGCTCCTCCTTGGAGTTCAGATAGTGTTCCTCCTCCGGAACCTGCATGACATAGCCCAAAGCACCCATGGTGCGCGGAACAATCGTGATCTTCTGCACCGGCTCCGCATTCTTCTGCAGCGCATTGATCAGCGCATGGCCCACCTCATGATAGGAGACCACCTCGCGTTCATGCTGGTTCATCACGCGATCCTTTTTCTCCTTGCCGACAAGGACAACCTCGACCGCCTCCAGCAAATCCTTCTGGGAAACATATTCCCTGTGGTGCTTGACCGCATTGATGGCCGCTTCATTGATCATGTTGGCCAGATCCGAGCCCACCGCGCCGCTGGTGGCAAGCGCAATGCCGTTCAGATCCACGGTCTCGTCCATCTTGACGTCCTTGGCATGGACCCTTAGGATTTCCACCCGTCCCTTCAGGTCCGGCCGATCCACGATGATCCGCCGGTCAAAGCGTCCCGGACGCAGGAGCGCCTTGTCCAGAATCTCCGGACGGTTTGTCGCACCCAGAACCAGAATTCCCTTGGCGGAGTCAAAGCCGTCCATTTCCGACAGCAGCTGGTTCAGCGTCTGCTCGCGCTCCTCATTGCCTCCGCCGTACTTGGAATCACGGCTTCGGCCGATGGCATCAATCTCGTCAATAAAAATGATGCAGGGAGCATTTTTGGTCGCTTCCCGAAACAGATCACGTACACGGCTGGCGCCGACGCCGACGTACAGCTCAATGAAATCCGAGCCCGTCAGTGAGAAAAACGGCACGTGAGCCTCCCCTGCAACCGCCTTGGCCAGCAGGGTCTTTCCGGTTCCGGGAGGTCCCACCAGAAGCGCACCCTTGGGCAGCTTGGCGCCGATCTGCACATATCGTTCCGGATTGTGCAGAAAATCCACGACCTCTACCAAAGACTCCTTCGCCTCGTCCTCTCCGGCCACATCCTTAAAGGTGACGCCGGTATCTCTCTGAACATATTCCTTCGCATTGGACTTGCCGACGCCCATTCCCATAAAGCCGCCGCTGCCGCCCATCTTCTTCATCACGAAGGAAATCAGAACCCAGAAAAGGATAACGGGCAGCACATAGGTCAGCAGGATACTGATGATCAGGCTGCTGGAATCCGGCACGGAGCTGTCCACAATGACCCCCGCCTTCAGGGCACGCTTCGTAATGGTGTCATCATCCTCCGCCTTGCCGGTGTAGAATCGATAAGGTGCGTCCTCATCCTCCACATTATCCAGCTTCTGCGCAATGTTGATCTGACTGTCTCCCAGCTCAATCCGGGCGACCTTCCCGCTCTCCAGAAGCTCAATGAATTCCGTATACGTAAGCTGCGTCTCGCCGGAGGAGCCCCGCGCCACATAGCTCATGAATAAAATGACGCAGAATGCAGCAAGCAGCAGCATGAACAGATTCTGCTGATTCCGTCCGCTGCCGGTTCCGCCATTTCCGTTATTGCCGCCGCTGCCGCCGTTTCCGCTGCGGTTTCCGTTCCCGCCGGAGGAGCCGTTTCCTGACCCGAAAGGATTGTCCAAACGAAAAATCCGCTCCCTCCAGGACCGAACCCGTGCATTCATTCTCTGCAACATTCCCTGTCTCATTCCTGCCATTCTGCACCTTCCCTGTTTCATATAACTTCGTTTCATTATAAGGGTCAGTTTTGCCGCGGGCAATCGTTAAGATGTGAAAAAAGTGGGAACTGCTCGCCGTGGTCACTGCATGCTTGTCCGCCGGCGACGGGTCCTGGCGGCGGGATTGCTATTATGCAGCGGTCTCTGTGGTCATTGCCAGCCGGCGCTGCACCAGCTTCACGATTTCCACAACCGGGATGACGCAGAAGGCCAGGGCCAGGGCAATCGCGTATTCTGTCCAATCCACCGGTGTAAACCCAAAGAGATTTGCGATGAAGGGAACCTCCAGCACCACCGTCACCATTGCCAGAGCACCGGCCATGGCCGCCCACAGCACCTTGTTCTGTGAACGGAGGCGGAACACGCTTCCTCTCACGGAGCGCATGTTGAAGCTGTGAAAAATCTCACACATATTCATGGTAAGAAAGGCCATGGTCATGCCGTCCGCCGACACTCCCTTCGGCATTTCCCAGTAACCGATTTCCATGCAGTGACCAATGACATAGGAAAGAATGGTGAGCGCCGTGATCAGGCCGCCCTGATAAAGGATGTCCCATGCCATTCCGTCGGCAAAGATCGAGTCCTTTGAATCTCTCGGCGGGCGGTTCATGATGCCGTCCTCCCCCTTTTCCACGCCGAGAGCCAGGGCCGGGAAGCAGTCGGTGATCAGGTTGATGAACAGCAGATGCACCGGCTCCAGCAGGGTGAAGCCAAGCAGTGTCGAAAGAAAGATGCCCATGACCTCACTCATGTTGGAGGACAGCAGGAACTGAATGGATTTGCGGATGTTGTCGTAAATCCGGCGGCCCTCGTCTACGGCACGGACAATCGTGGCAAAATTGTCATCGGCAAGAATCATGTCCGCCACATTTTTGGTCACGTCGGTGCCGGTAATTCCCATGCCGATTCCAATGTCAGCCGATTTGATGGAGGGAGCATCGTTCACGCCGTCGCCCGTCATCGCTGTGATGGCACCTCTTCTTTTCCATGCCTGCACAATCCGCACCTTGTGCTCGGGCTGTACACGGGCATAGACAGAATACTGCGTAATGTTCCGGTCCAGCTCCTCGTCCGAAAGCTTTTCCAGCTCAGCGCCGGTGATGGCCTCCGATGCGTCACAGATGATTCCCAGCTGTTTTGCAATGGCAACGGCCGTGTCCTTGTGATCTCCTGTGATCATGACGGGATGAATTCCTGCGTGCCGGCACTCCTTAATGGCCGGCTTCACCTCCGCACGTACAGGGTCGATCATCCCGGCAAGGCCGATATAACACAGCTCCTGTTCCAGAGCCTTGGGGGAAACGTCCGACGGCTCTGCGGCATAGCTGCGCTTTGCTGCGCACAGAACGCGAAGCGCCTTCCCTGCCATGGCTTTGTTCTGCTGCTCGATTTCCGCACGCTTTTTCTCCGTCATAGGAAGAATCTGTCCGTTCTCAAGGAAAGAGGTACAGCGGACAAGGACCACATCCGGTGCTCCCTTTGTGAACTGCACATAGCTTCCGTCACCCCTTTTGTGAATGGTGGACATCATCTTTCTTGAGGAATCAAAGGGTGCCTCCAGAACTCTGGGAAGCTCCTTTTCCAGTTCATCCTTCGGGAAGCCCTCCTTTGCCGCATAGGTCACCAGCGCGGCCTCCGTGGGCTCTCCTTCGGCCTTTCCTTCCTCATTCAGATAGGCATCTGAGCATAGCGCCATGGCAGCAGCGAGCTCTCCGGTGTTCCCGGTATCCTCCACCACGGTCATCCGGTTCTGGGTCAGTGTTCCGGTTTTGTCCGAGCAGATGACCTGGGTGCACCCGAGTGTCTCCACCGCCGTCAGACGCCGAATCACCGCATTGGCCTTGGACATTTTCGTGACACCGAGGGACAGAACCACCGTCACAACGGTCGCAAGTCCCTCCGGGATTGCGGCAACCGCCAGTGAAACAGCGACCATGAAGGTGCTCAGCACCGTGTTCAGCGAAAACTCACCGGCCATGAGCAGATCAAAAACAAAGATAAAAATACAGATGGCCACCACCAGATAGGACAGCTTCTTTCCCAGGTCGTTCAGCTTCTGCTGCAGCGGCGTCATCTCCTGCACCGTTTCGTTCAGGGCTGTGGCGATCTTTCCCATCTCCGTGCGCATTCCGGTTTCCGTAATGACCGCCGTGCCGCGGCCGTACACCACCGTAGAGCCCATATAAACCATGTTTTTGCGGTCGCCCAGAGGAATGTCCTCCGTGTGTCCGTTTTGCTGCAGCATGCCCATCAGCTTATCCACCGGGACACTCTCTCCGGTCAGAGCAGCCTCCTCGATTTTAAGAGACTGTGCCGAAAGAAGCCGTCCGTCGGCAGGCACGGAATCTCCGGCCTCCAGCACCACGATGTCCCCCGGTACCAGGTCGGTACTCGCTGTGGTGCGGTGCCTCCCGTCCCGGATGACCTTGCAGCTTGGCTTTGTCATGCTCTGCAGAGCTTCAATGGCCTCCTCCGCCTTGCTCTCCTGAATCACCCCCAGGATCGCATTCAGCAGCACCACAACAATGATGATGAAAACCTCGGCCATGCTTTCTCCGCTGATCAGATTCGTAATCGCCGATATGCCTGCCGCGATCATCAGCATGATAAGCATAGGATCCTTCAATGCCTCCAGAAAGCGCTGAAGATTTGACATCTTCTCCGCCTCCTGAAGCTTGTTCTCGCCGTATAAGGCAAGCCTCTCCTTGACCTCCTGCTCTGTAAGTCCCTCTGTCCGGCTCTTTGTGACGGCCAGTACGTCCTCCGCAGAGGTAAGATATGCCCTCGTGTTATCTTCCATGTCTCCTCCTTATTTTCTTCTGCTTCCTTTTCCCTTTTGCAGCCGGGTACAAACAAAAAGCTAATTGTTCAGCACACATCTCGATTTTCCTCCTGAAAATCTCGATGCGGCTGGCCAGAGGCGCTTCGCGCCTTGGCCGCCTGCCGATTTCAAACGTGAATTCGCCCGCGAGCGGACTATTCACGTTGAAGTCGGCAGGTGCTGAACAAATACACAAAAAGACTCGCACACATTCCGCGCAGAACATCAATTGCCTTTGCGTTATGTGTGTGAGTCTCATTCTGATTAGATAGTCCGGGCCAAAGCCGTATTGACGGAACTACCGCACATCTTCTGTGGAATTACTCCCTCAACCTTTTTGTAGGATATCATAGCTGTTTCCTGCGCTCAACGGAAATTTTCCGCTAAAATTACAGGTATTTTTCGCTAAAAATTGCAGGCTTTTGCCAAAACCGTGAGCATGCTTTCGGCGGCGGCTCAGGCGTCAGGCGGGCGGCAGATTGTCCGAGGGAAGTGCCTCCACCGTTCTTGTTGCGATGACATCGCTGCCAAGTCCCAGCACGTTCTTTACCACAACATCCCCTTCATAAACCGGTGCGGTGCAGCGCACCGTTCGGATGATGTCCATCACATCGAAAATTCGTGCCTTCGGAATGGGTGCGCTGAGCCGGACACTGGCAAGCGGCAGCTCACCGCCCTCCACCACGACAGAGCTCGCAATATTCCGCATCGGATTTATGAGCTCCTGCTCGACATAAGCCTCGCCGCGTCTGCATTGATTGCCATGGATGGAAAACGGCGGCGTTGTTCCCTCTGCCGTAATTTCACATCCCCGGGGACACATGATGCATGTATAGGTTTTCAGCATACGACTCTTACCTCCATATCGTTTGTCCCATCCAGCTTCCCCGCCGCAACCGACATCTGAATCATTTCCGCCGGCAGCGCTTTCGGAAGTCTCTTTTGTCCAAGCAGGCGCTCGCCCTGCCAAAGCTCGGCCGATGCATTTTGGACCGGCCTGCTCACGCGGAAGGACACTGTGACATCCCTTTGTCCGCTGAACCGCGCCGGGGTCAGCTGAATCACCGACGCGTCCCCGCGAATGCAAAGCGGGCAGCGCGGAAGCTGGCCCTGCCGGATATACTCTGCCGCATTGTCCGCCAGTCTTTCGGCCTCCGCGGATACAAAATCCACCAGATCATGCACGTGCAGCACGTTTCCTGCGGCAAAAATACCGGGGACGGTGGTCTGAAAGCTTTCGTCCACGGAGGCGCCCTTGGTTCCCTCGTCCGGTCCGGCTCCTGCCATCCAGGTCAGCTCATTTTCAGGAATCAGTCCTACCGACAGAATCAGGGTGTCGCACGGATACTCCCTCTGCGTTCCGGGAATGGGACACAGCCGCTCGTCCACCTGAGAGACCACGACACTTTCCAGCCGGTCCACGCCGCGGATTTCCGTCACCGAATGGCTCAGGTAAAGCGGGATCTCATAGTCGTTCAGACATTGCTCAATGTTCCTCGGAAGACCGCTGGCATAGGGCTGGATTTCAAATACGCCGAGAACCTTCGCGCCCTCCAGCGTCAGACGCCGCGCCATGATCATTCCGATATCGCCGGAGCCGAGAATGACGACATTCTTGCCCGGCATACGGTTTTTCAGATTGATATATGCCTGTGCAACACCGGCGGTATACACGCCGGCAGGGCGCGTCCCCGGCGTACTGATGGCGCCTCGCGTTCTTTCCCGGCAGCCCATGGCAAGAATCACCGCCTTCGCCTCAAGCTCCAGAAGGCCGTCCGGAGATGCCGCATAGATTTTTTTGTCCGGCGTAAGCTCCAGCACGGTGGTGTCTGTTTTGTAGGGAATTCCCAGCTCCTTCACCCTTCGGACAAATCGCGAGGCATATTCCGGGCCGCTGAGCGTCTCGCCGAACCGCGTCAGGCCAAAGCCGTCATGAATACACTGCCGCAGAATTCCTCCCAGACTCTTTTCCCTTTCCAGAATCAGAATGTCCCGAATTCCCTTTTCCCAAAGCCGTATGGCTGCTGCCAGGCCTGCCGGACCGCCGCCGATGATTACTGCCTCTTTCTTCATTTTCCGTCCCTGACCTTTCCTGTGAACATATACGAATCTCTTCCGGAATAGCGGAGCTCTCCCGCGGACAGGTTCAGCTCCTGCTCGATCATTTCCGTAATGCGCGTCTGGCAATAGCCGCCCTGACAGCGTCCCATGGTGGCTCTGGTGCGGTTTTTGATGCCGGTCACCGTAGCAACTCCCAACGGATTCCGGATCGCATCCAGAATTTCCGCCCTTGTCACATTTTCACAGCGGCAGACAATTTCGCCGTAGAGCGGATTGTCCCGAATCGCCTCCTGCTGCTCCTTGCGGCTCATTTCACAGAAGCGCCTTTTGACGGGACGCACCGGTTGAAAGTTCACATTTTCCGCAGGTTTTTCCCTGTCAACGAGAAGCCTTGCGGCGCGTCTTGCCAAGGGCAGCGCGCAGGTGACGCCGGGGGATTCTATGCCGACCAGGTTCACGGTATGCGGATGTTCCTCCTTCGCTTCCACCAGAAAATCCAGAATTTCCCCGGTTTCCGGGTCATACCGCTTCCAGCGGATCCCGGCAAAATTACGAATGAAGTATTCGCGCTTCATCTGTTTGAACATTTTGCGTCCGTCCGCAAACAGACCGTCCATGTGCTCCTTTGTGACAACATAGTCCTCGGGTCCCTGTGTCACGTAGGAGTCCGGACCTACCAGAACATTTCCGTCAACGGTCGGGGTTGCATGGGTGGAAAAGCCGCCCTTGTCATTCGGTGCCGGGTATACCGGAATGGACAGAAACCGGCCGGCCTTTTTGTCAAGCACGTAGTATTCGCCCTTAAAGCCCTTCACCGGATAGTCGGGATACCCCAGCATCTTGGATATCCCGGAGGCATACATGCCGGCACAGTTGATGACCCATTTTGTCCGGAATACGTTGTTCTTCGTCCGTATGAGCCAGCAATCCTCTTCTTCCTTCCTCTTTATGGCGATGACCTGTTCGCCGAACAGGAACTGAACCCCGTTCTGACAGGCATTTTCCGCGAGAGCGATGGTGTACTGCATCGGATCCAGGATGCCGGAGGACGGCACATGCATTGCAAATTCTCCTCCTGCATTCGGATCAATGCGGCGGATTTCCTCTTTATCTATCATCCGCATTCCCTTGACGCCGTTCTGCTCCCCGATGGCCTTGTATTTGAGAATATTTTCCCGGTCATGCTCCGTGAAGCCGACGACGAGCTTTCCGGTTCTCCGAAACGGGACGCCAAGCTCCTTCGCCACGGTGTCAAACTCCTGATTGCCCTCCACGGCACACTCTGCCTTGAGGCTCCCCGGCTTGTAGGTGAAGCCGGCGTGCAGCATCCCGGTGTTGCGGCTGCTGTTGCCCCTTGCCACGTCCAATTCCTTTTCCAGTACCGCAATCCGCAGCTGATAACGGGACAATTCCCGCGCCACAGCACACCCGATCACGCCGGCACCGATCACCATTACGTCATAGATCATCATTTCTGCCGAATCCTCCTTTCCCCTCCTGATGTCAAAGACAACAGGCTCCTTTCCCCGACAGACAACAGAATGCTGCGCGTTTGCGCTATTACATTTTCCTTCTGTGATCCATCGTATTCCGGCTTTTAATGTTAGTCAAATTGATGTATATTAATTTTGCATTAGTTTTTCTAATTTAGCTACAGGACAGCCGCCATCCAAGCGACAGGGTGGCTGAGCAGCAGTCTAAATCAGCAAATCCAAGAAAAGAGGACACCGCCGTGGATACCAGACAGCTGGAATACATCATTCAGATCAGTGAAACCAGGAGCCTGACAAGGGCCGCGGAAAAGCTTTTCGTCACGCAGTCCGCCCTGAGCCAGCAGCTCCAGAAGCTGGAAGGTGAGCTGGGGCTTTCGCTTTTCGTCCGCACCCGTTCCGACTGGAAGCTGACCCCCGCCGGAGAGCTCTATGTCAAAGCAGCAAGGCAAATGCTGAATCTGGAAAAGGATCCCCGCCGGCAGATTCAGGACATGAAGGAAAACGGGGACAGCCATATTTCCCTTGGTCTGATTCCGGAACGCGGCGTCAATATGTTCACCTCCATCTACCCCGAATTTCACCGCCGTTTTCCGAAGGTTCGCATTGAGCCGATGGAATGCAACGTCCGCACCATGCAGTATCTGATCACGCAGGGCGAGCTGGATTTGGGCCTGATGACCCTGACCCTTGCCCAGCGGGACAAAAATACCTATTGGCATATGGCAGAGGAGGAAATCTTCCTGGCTGTTCCGGCCGACCATCCCTTTGCCGCCTCGGGCAGCGAATGTGCGGACAAGGCGCCTGTCATCTCTCTTGCACAGTTTGCAGAGGATTCGTTCGTCCTGACGGCGCGCCGGTCCACGATGTTCCAGCTGGAGGAGGAGCTTTTCTCGCAGGCAGGCATCCACCCGCCGGTCCTGTTTACCACCATCAGCAATATCAGCAAGCACCGCATGGTTCAGGCCGGCGTCGGCTGCGCGCTGCTCCCCCGCGTCTATGCGGCGTCCGATCCGGGGCTGCGCTATTTTCGCCCGGAGGGACTTCCCCGCTGGGAGATCACCATGTGCTGCCGTCAGGGAGCGTATGTCAGCAGGGCACAGCAGAGCCTTCTTGCACTGTGCCGGCAGTACTGGAGCAGTGCAGCGGAAGCAGAAGGATAACGGTGCGCACCGCACCGTTCCTTAAATTTTCGAGTGTAAAAAAGGCTCATGCTGTGTATACTGGTGACATTATGGAAAAAACAAAAAAGCTCTACGACAATGAACCGTATTCCACAACCTTTGAGGCCTCTGTCATCGGACTGCAGCTGCCGAAGGAGGGGCGCCTTGCCTCTGTTGTTCTGGATGCCACGCTCTTTTTCCCAGAGGAGGGCGGACAGACGCCGGACACCGGCGTTCTTGCCGGCTTTCCGGTTGTCGATGTGCAGATCGATTCTGCCGGCGTCATCACCCATCTGGTGGATGTAAGCAGCGCACAGACAGAGGGATCCGGTGCCGCTCCCTGCGGCATCTTGGCCCCGGGCGCTGCGGTGCACGGGCAGATCAACTGGGAGCACCGCTTTTCCAACATGCAGAATCATTCCGGCGAGCACATCCTCTCCGGTCTTCTCCATCGCCTCTTCGGCTATGAAAATGTGGGCTTTCGCCTGAGTGATCACACCGTCACGCTGGATACCGCAGGGCCTCTTTCCGAAAAGGATCTGATCCTCCTCGAGCAAAGAGCCAATGCGGTCGTGTGGAGCAATGTTCCCATTCACTGCGAATATCCTGCTGCCGAGGTTCTTGCCGCCCTGGATTACCGCAGCAAGAAGGCCATTGACGGCCCCGTCCGCATCGTCACCATCGAGGGTGTGGATGCCTGTGCCTGCTGTGCCCCTCATGTATCGCAAACCGGGGAAATCGGTCTCATCAAGATCCTCTCGGCCGAGAAGAACCGGAATGCCACAAGGCTTACCTTCCTTTGCGGCAGCCGGGCCCTTTTGGAAATGCAGCGGCGGCAGGAGGAGCTCACCCGAGCCTCCCGCCTGATGAATGAGCCGGTGGAGACCGTTTCGTCCGGCGTCCGGAAGCGTCTGGATGAAATCTATACCCTGAAGGGCGAGCTGTATCAGAAGGAGCTTCAGTACATTCAGGCAAAGCTGTCTGCCCTGTCTGCAGAGGAGGATTCCTCCGGTGACCTTTATCTGTTTGAGACGGATCTGTCGCCCAAGGCGCAGCGGGAGCTGATGAACGGACTGTGCGAACAGGGCCGGCGCTATGCCGGTGTTTTCGTCGGATCGGAGGAAAACGGCTGGAAATATCTCATCGGCAGCCGCGGGAGTGATGCCCGCATTCCGGGTGCGCTGCTGCGGGAGAAGCTCTGGGCAAGGGGCGGCGGCAAGGCGGACATGGTGCAGGGATCCCTGACCGCATCCAAGGCTGAAATCCGGCAGGTATTGGGGGAGGCGTAGTATTGTCCGCGGCGAATCCTGCGGATTTCTGCCGCAAGGCAGCAAATCCCCCTGCAAATCCGCAGGATTCGCATATCCGCAGCAAAGATTCTTGTACATCG
>CAYXAN010000020.1:0-13478 GCA_964461705.1 uncultured Sarcina sp.
TGGACGAGACGCTTCGCTCGGCCATCCATTTTCCGCAGACCAAATTTCTGAACTGCTCCGTTAATTTGTCCCACAATGCTGTCCGGACCTATTACGGCAGGATGCATGAGGCCAAATTTATCATGGGGGCGATCGCAGCAAGTGTTGCCAGCAACCATAAGATCGGGTATGTGGCGGATTATCCTATTTACGGCATCGTGGCGGGCATCAATGCCTTTGCCATCGGAGCCGCCATCATCGATCCGAAGGCAAAGGTGCATCTGAAGTGGTCAACCGATAAGGAGACGGACTGGCGGAAGGACTTTGAGGAAGAGGGCGTTTACGTCATTTCCGGTCCGGATCTGATCCGCCCGAGGCAGGCCTCCCGGGAGTACGGCATTTACCAAAGAGGCATGGACGGCACGGTCACCAATCTGGCGGCACCGGTGTGGAACTGGGGAACCTTCTATGAGCTGATTGCCAAGAGTGTGCTGGAGGGAAACTGGGACGCCGCGGGACAGTCTGCCAAGGACCGGTCCATCAACTACTGGTGGGGGATGTCGGCAGGAGTCATTGATGTCATCCTTTCCGAAAAGCTTCCGTATTACTCCAAAAAGCTGGTGAATATGTTCCGGGAGGGAATCATATCCGGGCGGATCCGGCCCTTTATGGGCGAGCTGCATTCGCAGGAGGGACAGATTCGCGACAGCCTCTCCCGCGGGCTGTCCAGCGAGGAGATCATTACCATGAGCTGGCTCAATGACAACGTGATCGGCAGTCTTCCGGCGGTGGATAAGCTGAATGAGGAGGCCGGCGCCACGGTGAACGTCAGCGGCGTCAGCAAGGCGGCGGATCCGAACGAGGAATCAAGGACAGGCTTTGCTGCGGCGGGTCATGAGACAGACGGGGAGCAGATGCAATGAAAATCCTGGTGGTCGCAGATGAAGAGGTGAAGAGCCTGTGGGATTACTATGATCCGAAGCGGACAAGGGATGTGGAGCTCATCATTTCCTGCGGGGATCTGAAGCCCCAGTATCTGGAGTTTCTTGAGAGCATGGTCAACTGCCCGCTTTTGTATGTGAGGGGCAATCACGATACCAAGTATGACAAGATACCTCCCCTCGGCTGCATCAGTATCGATGACAGAGTGTACGACTATAACGGCCTTAGGATCGCCGGCCTTGGCGGCAGCATGCGATATCATGCAGGAAAGGATATGTACACGGAGTCGGAGATGCGAAAGCGCATCGCCAAGCTGAACCGGCAGGCGCTTCTGATGAACGGCGTGGATGTTCTGGTAACGCATGCCCCGGCCAGGGGCTATGGGGACATGGAGGATCTTCCGCATCACGGCTTTGAGTGCTTTAATGAGTTTCTGGATCGGTGGAAGCCCAAATACATGCTGCACGGACACGTTCACAAGACGTACAGCCATCAGTTTCAGCGGGAACGGGAGCATGAAAGCGGCACCAGAATCATCAACGCCTACGAATACACCATGCTGAACATCGGAGAGGACGAGCATCCGGCACAGGGGCGCACGGGGTCGGCGTTATATGACCTTTATATGAGCATCAAGGCACTTCGGTGAGAATATTGCCGGCGTGTGAGGAAGGATACGAATGGACTGCAAGACGAACGTGAGAACGACAATACGCTCACTGTATCAGAAAAATCGGAGGGTGTTCGGAGGCTTATATCTGTATTGCCTCATCCTGTATCTGCCGCTGATTGTTCTGCGGCTGACCAACTGCATGGACGGCATGTGGGATCAGGACGATCATGTGGCAGGAGCCGCAGAGCTGAGAATCGGGCGCTGGTTCTGGCCTTATCTGGATAAGCTGCGGCTGAATATTTCACTGGACCCCCTGCCGGCCATCGTGTCGCTGGCATTGTTTGTTCTGGGATTTCTGCTGGTGCTGGAAGCGCTGCAGCTAAGGAGAAGCTGGATCACCTGCGGAGCGGGCGTGCTGTTCCTGTCCTCCCCCGCGGTGCTGTGTCAGCTGTCCTACAGCTATATGTCCATTACGTTTTCGACAGGCTTCCTTCTGGCCGTGCTGGCGGTGTGGGTGCCGGTCGTGTGGGTGCCGGCAGCATGGACATCGGCGGAAGGAGTGCGGACGTCGGCAGCAGGAGCATCCGCAGAGCCCGGCAGGCGACTCAGGAGGGCGTTTGATCCCGGAATCCTGATTTCCGCGCTGCTGATTGCGGTCATGATGGGCTGCTACCAGGCATTTCTGGGAGTTACCTGTGTATTGGCTTTGTTCGTATTCCTTTTGTCTGTAAAGCGGCAGAGGACACTGAAGCCGGGCTTCGTTTTTGTGCTGAGAATGCTGATTGCGCTGGCCTTGGGCGCGGTCTTGTATGAGCTTTTGCTGCAGGCCAATCTGACATATTACGGCGAGACGATGTCGGATTACAACGGAGCGGACAGCATTACCTTTTCGGGCGTTCTGGGGAATCTGCCGGCGAGCATCCGGCATACCTATGTCTCCTTCCGATATTACTACGGAACGAGCGGCAGCAGGTTCCATGCGCTGCAGGGGCATCGCTGGTTTCCGGTGTTCTATGTCGTGCCGATTCTGGGGGCGGTCTTACTGGTCGTACAGACAACGGCGGCGGAGCTGAAGGGCAGTTCGGAAAAGGGACGGTGTTTTCATGCTGCGGTGCGCGGCGGACTGATGCTGCTGGCGTTGGCGGTCCTTCCTGTTTTTGCCAACAGCTTTTTCCTGCTGGCGGTTTCGGCCGAAACGCAGATGCAGATGACAGGGGGCATGGCGCTGTCACTGCCGCTGGTGCTGTGTCTGTGGGAGGAGGTTCTGCATGCGGATGGCGCGAAGGCCTCCGGCAGCGGCTGTATCTGCAGGGAAGTGAACAGAGAAATAAGCAATAAAGAGACAAGTCTTCAGGAGAGTCGGCAGGGCGTCAGCAGACTTTTGCGCCTCCTCTGTGCGGCGGGCACGGCGGCTTTGATTTACGGCTCGGCCGGACAGGCGGCAACGGACGAATATGCCATGTATGTGGGCAGACAGGCGACCACAACCCTGGCAAGGAATGTCCTGAATCAGTTCATCAATTCCGGAACGGATTACACGGAGCAGGTGGTCATGGTGTACGGACAGCCCGCGCAGTCCCCGCTGTTTGTTCACACGGAGCTGTACGACAAGGCTAATTATTATGCGCAATACGGCAGCTGGGCATCCGGGACGGGGGCCAATCGTCTGTGCTGGTTCCATTTCTTCGGGACACAGCTGCGGGTGAACGTCAACTATGCGCTGGATGATACGCTGGAAACCATTTACCATTCTCCGGAGGTTGCGGCGATGCCGGTGTATCCGGCGGCCGGCTCGACGGCCAATGTGTGGGGCGTGACGGTGGTGAAAATCAGCGAGTAGAGGACGGGTTGATTTCGGCTGTTTCCTGAGACATAATAATACCTAATCTGGATTTGACAAATCAGGATTAGATATTATGGAGGGCCTTATGTTCATCGGCAGAGAAACCGAGCTGCAATTTCTGGAGGACCGTTATAACGAGAAAAAGGGCCAGCTGATTGTTCTGTACGGCCGCAGACGGGTTGGCAAGACAGAAACTCTTCGAGAATTCTGTAAGGACAAGCCGCATGTTTTTTTCTCCTGTACACAATCGACGGATCGGGTACAGTTGGCCAGATTTTCGTCCCGGCTGCTGCGGGAGGATATCCCGGCAAGGCAGTACATTTCGGTGTTTTCAGACTGGGAGAAGGCATTTCGTGCCATTCCGGATCTGCCCTACGGCGATCGGAAAAGGCTGGTTGTACTGGACGAATTTCCCTATATGTGCAAGGGGAACGGGAGTATCCCGTCGATTCTGCAGAGCCTGTGGGATCTGTCCTTTAAGGACGGCAATGTGATGATTATTCTGTGCGGCAGTGCCATGAGCTTTATGGAGAAGGAGCTGCTTGCGCAGAAGACTCCTTTGTATGGCCGTGCGACGGGAATATATAAAATGAATCCGATGGGATTCTATGACGCAGCCAGATTTTTCCCGGATTATTCCGCAGAAGATAAGATATTGGCGTATGCTGTGCTGGGCGGAATTCCGCATTACCTCAACCAGTTCCGTACGGATAGAAGCGTTGCCGACAACATTAAGCGCAGTATTCTGACCAAGGGGTCCATACTTTACAGTGAGGTTGATTTTCTGCTGCATCAGGAGCTTCGTGAGACACCTGTTTATAACTCGATCATTGAGGCTGTCGCGCTCGGCTGTACGAAGCTCAATGATATCAGTCAGAAATCGCTTGTGGGAGATACGTCCAAGACGAGTGTCTACCTGAAAAATCTGATGGAGCTGGGAATTGTAGAGCGCGAGTTTTCTGTGGACGCGAAGGTGAAGGAGCGGTCGAACGCAAGCCACGGGATATACCGGCTGTCGGATCATTTTTTCCGTTTCTGGTATACCTTTGGGTTTGCCAATTTCTCACAGCTTGAAGACGGAGATGTGGAGGGAGTTTACGATTATACCGTGGAGCCGATGCTGCATGAGTTTGCAGCGATGACCTTTGAGGATGTCTGCAGGGAATTCGTACGCAGGCTGCAGAAGAGAAATGAACTGCCGTTCCGATATATGCAGATGGGGCGCTGGATGGGAAAGACAACGGTTCGGGATAAAAGCAATGAAAACGGGTTTCGAGTTGCCGAGACGGAAATTGATCTTCTTGCGATCGGGAAGGATGCGAAGGAATATCTGGTGGGAGAATGCAAATTCAGGAAAGCACCCTTCAGCTATGCGGAATATCTGAACACCGTGATGAAGCTTTCGCCGTTAAAGGACAGCACAAGGTTTTATTATGCACTGTTCTCGGAATCCGGTTTTGACGAAAAAATCCGAAGGGAAGAGGGTGAAAACCTGTTCTGCTATGATTTGGAGACCATCGTGAACGGCTGATGTGCAGCTTATTGCGAGTAAATGAAGGAAAGAGGGTATTTGTCATTATGGAAATGCAGATGGAGTTCAAACGTAAATTGCCGATCCCGCAGGAGATCAAGAGGGAGTTTCCTCTTTCCAAGGAGATTCAGCGGGTGAAGGAGGAACGAGACCGGATCATTGAGGATATTTTCTACGGCCGGGACAACCGGTTTCTTCTGGTGATCGGTCCCTGCTCCGCAGACCGGGAGGATGCGGTTCTGGACTACATGACCCGCCTGGCAAAGGTGCAGGAGAAGGTAAAGGATAAGATTTTTATCGTCCCCCGGGTGTATACCAACAAGCCGCGGACCAAGGGCGTCGGCTATAAGGGAATGCTGCATCAGCCGGATCCGGAAAAGGGTGAGGATATGCTGGCCGGCATCATTGCCATCCGTCAGATGCACACCCATGTAGTGGAGGAGACCGGCTTTACCTGTGCCGAGGAGATGCTCTATCCGGAAAACCATCGGTATCTGTCCGACCTTCTGGCTTATGTGGCCATCGGTGCAAGGTCCGTGGAGGATCAGCAGCATCGCATGGTGGCCAGCGGCATCGGCATTCCGGCCGGCATGAAGAATCCTACCGGCGGTGATATTTCCGTTATGATGAATTCCATCACGGCGGCGCAGAGCCGTCAGACCTTCCTATACCGCGGATGGGAGGTCGTGACAACGGGAAATCCCATGGCGCACGCCATTCTGCGCGGGTATGTGGACAAATACGGCCGCAGTCATCCCAATTATCACTATGAGGACCTGATGAATCTGAAGGAGGCATACGATGCATCCGGTCTGCAGAATCCTTCCGTGCTGGTGGACTGCAATCACAACAATTCCGGGAAAAAGTATCTGGAGCAGATCCGCATCGCCCGGGATGTTCTTCATTCCATGCGCTCCTCAAAGGACATTCATCAGCTGGTGAAGGGGCTGATGATCGAGAGCTATCTGGAGGACGGCGCGCAGAAGATCGGTGAGGGAGTATACGGAAAGTCGATCACGGATCCCTGTCTTGGGTGGGAGAAGTCCGAGCGGCTGATCTGCGATCTGGCGGAGGAACTGTAAGGAGCACACACGAGGCCGCGGCAGTACCGGGACGGCGGTAAGGGTGAAGAAAACAAGAGGCACTACATGACGGACGAGGAGTTGAATAAACGGGTTGATGAGATCGTCAATCAGATGACGCGGGAGGACAAGATTGCCTTCTGCAGCGGAAGGGATTTCTGGCACACCAAGAAATTTGATAAGTACGGGATTCCGGAGCTGATGCTGGCGGACGGGCCCAACGGCCTGCGCAAGCAGGACGGCAGAGGCGATAAGCCGGGGCTGCAGGAAGCGGTACCGGCGACGTGCTTTCCTACGGCAGTCACGGCAGCACAGACCTGGAACCGCAAGCTTTTGTACGCTGAGGGCCGTGCCATCGGCGAGGAGGCGAAGGAGGAGCAGGTCGGAGTTGTCTTAGGACCCGGCGTGAACATCAAAAGGAACCCTCTGTGCGGACGGAACTTTGAATATTATTCGGAGGACCCCTATGTGGCAGGAGAGCTGGGAGCCTCCTTTGTGGCCGGGATGCAGAAGGAGACCGGCATCGGCACCAGCCTGAAGCATTTTGCCTGCAATTCGCAGGA
The DNA here is from genome assembly GCA_964461705.1 of uncultured Sarcina sp. Classification (GTDB taxonomy): domain Bacteria; phylum Bacillota; class Clostridia; order Lachnospirales; family Lachnospiraceae; genus CAG-791. The sequence continues at coordinate 6,554 of CAYXAN010000020.1, forward strand.
ATACCGGCGTCTTCAGTCGGATTCGCAGGTGGATGAGAGGACACTGCGGGAAATCTATCTGCGGGCCTTTGAGAAGGTCGTAAAGAAGGCGCAGCCGGCGACCGTGATGTGCGCCTATAACCGGATCAACGGAACCTACTGCAGTGACAACGGGCGGCTTTTGACGGACATTCTCCGGAAGGAATGGGGCTTTGCGGGAGCCGTGGTCACCGACTGGGGTGCCATCAATGACAGGACAAAGGCCTTCGAGGCAGGGTGCGATCTGGTGATGCCGGGCGGCTCTGCCTACGGCGAGAAAAAGGCGCGGAAGGCACTGGAGGACGGAACGCTGGGGGAGGAGAAGCTGAATGACTCCGTGAAGCGCATTCTGTCCCTGGTGCTGCGCCGGGCGGAGGCTCTGGAGAAGGCCAAGGGATATTCCTATGACCGGACAGCTCACCAGACCGTAGCGCAGAAGATTGCGGAGGAGGGAGCGGTCCTTCTTAAAAATCAGGACAACATGCTGCCGGTGGGGGATGCCCAGGAGGTCGTCCTTGTCGGCAGAATGGCTTCGGTCATGCGTTATCAGGGAGGCGGAAGCTCACATATCCAGCCGACGAAGCTGCAGCAGGTCAGAGAGTGCATGCCGAAGGCAGCCTACGTGGAGGGGTGTGATGAGGAGGGCAATGTCACCGAGGAAAGCCTTGCAGAGGTGACCCGGGCGGCCATGCGGGCGCAGAAGGTCATTGTGTTCGCGGGACTTACGGAACGGTACGAGTCCGAGGGGTTTGATCGGACCGATCTGTCCATTCCGACCGGGCACAACCGCATGGTGAAGGCGGCCCTCTCCGGCAATCCGAATGTGGCGGTGGTTCTTATGGGCGGAAGCCCGATGAAGCTGCCGTGGATCCGCGAGGTTAAGGCAGTTCTGTACACGGGGCTTTGCGGACAGGCCGGCGGGCAGGCCATCGCCAACCTTTTGACCGGCGCAGTCAACCCGTCCGGAAAGCTGACCGAAACCTGGCCGCTGGAGGAAATCGACATTCCGAGCTACGGCATCTACGGAAAGAAAAATGCCGAGTACCGCGAGGGCATCTATGTCGGCTACCGGTATTATGAAAAGGCAGGGCAGCCGGTCCTGTTCCCCTTCGGGTACGGCCTGTCCTATACGCAGTTTGAATATTCGAATCTTCTGATCAGTGACCGTCAGGTCACGGTACAGGTCCGCAACGTGGGAAGGCGGGCCGGCGCCGAGGTGGTGCAGCTTTATATCGGCAATCCGCAGGATGGAACCTACCGTCCGCTGAAGGAGCTTCGCGCCTTTGAGAAGGTCTTCCTGCAGCCGGGTGAGGGAGCAATGGTAACCTTCCTTCTGGCAAGCCGGGATTTCTCCCTGTATCAGGACGGGTGGAAGATCCCCACGGGGACCTATGCCGTCATGGTCGGATCCGGCGCGGCGGACATCCGGCTGATGCAGCAGGTCGTGGTCGAGGAGGAAGCGATTTCGGCACCGGAATGGCTTGGAGACAGCTGGTATGCCCGGCCGGTCGGACAGCCCTCCGTGGGAGACTGGAAGCACATTCTGGAGGCCGATCTGCCCGTGGAGGAAGCATCGGAGCCGGGAGCCTTCACCCTTCACAGCTCCCTTTCGGAGCTGGCGCAGCGCAGCAGGCTCAGCCGTCTTGTGCTGAAGAAGGTCAGGAAGGAGTGCCTTAAGCAGGCCGGCGAAGGGTGCGGCGAAGATGATCCGCAGTTTCGCATGGCCTATGCAACCGCGGCGGATGCACCTGTAAGAGCTCTGCCGGCACTTGCACCGGGAATGCCGGCCTTTGTTCCGGGGCTTCTCGTGCGGCTGGCCAATGGAGGAAGAAGCAGCAAATGATGACAAGTCCGCTGGAAATTGAACGCAAATGGATGGTAAAGGGGTGGCCGGCCGACACAGAGGGGGCCGCCCTTCCGGTTTTGAAGGAAGAGCGCATGGAGCAGGGCTACATCAGTGTAGATCCGACGGTGCGGATTCGAAGCGAACAGGAGAACGGAGGCAAGGTGCAGTATATGCTGTGCTTTAAGTCCCGCTCGGATGGGATGGTCCGCAAGGAGACGGAGTTTCCCGTCAGCAGGGAGCACTTTCAGCAGCTGGAGGACATCATCGGCCTTCCTTTGATCCCGAAGGTGCGCAGAACCTATCTTTTGCCGGACGGTCATCACCTGGAGGTCAACGCAGTGGATGAGGGCACGAAGACGGCCTTCTTCTATGCGGAGGTGGAATTTCCGACTCGGGAGGATGCAGAACGCTTTGCGGCGGACGCGATCGGACTGGGGGACTATCTGAGCGATGAGGTGACGCACACGCCGGGCATGTCCATGGGAGCTTATTGGAATAAGGTGCGGTGTGCCGACGGCACCGAAATGTGACAAGAGGATCGGACAGCTGCACCGGGATGCGGCAGGAAGACGACATGGCAGCACAGAATTACAAATTTATCATAAGCTACGACGGAACCAGATATTACGGATGGGAGCATCAGCCGGGGACGGAAATGACCATTCAGGGAAAGCTGGAGGCGGTTCTGACCAAAATGCTGGAGGCCACATCCGGGGAAGCACCACAGAGCCCGGTCGCGGTCATCGGTGCCGGGCGAACCGATGCCGGTGTTCACGCAAGAGCCATGGTGGCGAATGCATGGCTGGATACGCCGCTTTCGGAGAAGGAGATTCAGCGGTACATGAATCGATATCTTCCGGACGACATCAGTGTCAACGAGGTGCGCCCGGCGGCAGACCGGTTTCACAGCCGGTATAAGGCAACCGGCAAGACCTATCGCTACACTCTGTGGCATGGCGAAAACGGTGAGACTCCGGTGTTCGACCGCAAGTATGTCTGTGTGCTGAAGGAGGCGCCGGAGATATCGCGCATGCAGGAGGCTGCCGAATATCTTGTCGGCGAGCACGATTTCAAAAGCTTCTGCGGAAATTCACACATGAAAAAATCCACCGTTCGTGTGGTGGATTCCATCCGCGTGGAAACCAGCGGACATTATATTCGCATCTATTATCACGGGAGCGGCTTTCTGCAGAATATGGTTCGGATCCTAACCGGCACCCTTTTGGAGGTCGGCTACGGCAGGCTGTCCCCTGAGGACATGAAAGGCATCCTGGAGGTGCGGGATCGCAGGAAGGCAGGCCCCACCGCGCCGGCTGCCGGTCTTTGCCTGATGAAGGTGGACTACGATTGAAACGGCAGACTGCCTGTCAATAGAAGCCCACCTCAAAGTGCATGATGACGGCGATGTCCCGCAGGAATTCGCCCTCCTGCAGAGGAATGTCCGCATGATCGGAGACAAAGGGCATTTCCGCCTCCTCGTCCTCCTCAACGTCCATCTGTACGTCAATCCAGTCTTTTTCCGCAGCGATGGCGGCATCGATGGCTTCGTCAATGGAAGCCCCTTCAAAGCGGCAGTCCTCCAAATCAGGGAAATAACCGGTGTAGCGGCCGTCTTCTGTCTTGCGCAGTACGGCGGGATAGGTAAATGTCATGTCAAAATCCTCCTGGTGAGTGAGATGGAATCAGTATACGTGCTTTTGCCCTGAAGTGCAAAGACGAGATCCATTCTTACGAATCCCGCCGCCCGGTTGACCGGCAAATAAACAGCGGCAGAGGAATCAGCAGTTCCTTAGACTCCCGCGTTCCACATTCTGCCGGATGATTTGGTCCGTGACCTGAAACAGCTCCTTTGAGCCAAGGCGGGTGCTGTCCTGCCGCTTATGGACCTGCTCGGCGGTGATGCCGTGCTCGGACCAGTCGGTTCCGCCGTTGCTGTTATTCAAAAGGAGAGGCTGCAGATTGTCCATGGCTCCTGCATATCGCGCCTCCGGCGTCTGCCTTGCATCAAATTCATCAAAAAGAGCGATCATCTCTTCCTTCTGATCCTGAGGGAGAAGGGAGAACAGGCGCTCCTTGGCGGCATCCTCACGCTGCTGCTGAGATTTCCTGCCATCCTCATCAAAGGCGTAGGTATCGCCGGCATCGATTTCCACGATGTCATGAATCAGGCACATCAGCATCACCTTTCCGATGTCGACCTCTTCATTGGCATATTCCCGGAGGAGATAGGCCATGACAGCCATATGCCAGGCATGCTCGGCATCATTTTCATTCCGGCCGTGCGAAGACAGATGCGTCTGGCGGAAAATATTTTTTTCCTTATCAATTTCCAGAGAAAACTGCAGCTGCTGCCGCAGCCTATCACTCATTACAAGATGCTCCATAACGATCCCTGCCTTCCTGCCGCCGGCCTGCATTGTTCTGCAGCTTCCCGTCAGCCCATGAAAAACCGCGGCTTTCCGCAACGTTTTCAAACCACAATGCTCATGTTACCATAATCTCGGTGTATTGCGATCCGAAGATCGTTTAAATCAGAAGGAGGCAAATGGAACGAAATAACATTCAGACCGGATCCTTTTCGGGATCCGGACGGATCAGATGGTCCGTCGACAGGTGGACGCTGAAGTGGTTTGCAGCCGTTTGTATGGTGGTGGATCATGCAACGGCCGGCTTCATGGAACGCATTCTGCTGTTCCCCGAGGGAAAGCTGCTGGCGATGTCTTCCGATACCATGTATGTCATAGACCGCATCGGAAGAGCCATCGGGCGGCAAACCTTTCCGATCATGGCGTTCTTTCTGGTGGAGGGCTTCTACCGTACAAGAAGCCGCAGCAGATACCTGGGACGGCTGGTACTGGGGGCGCTTTTGTCGGAGCGTCCCTTTTATCTGCTGTTTTACACCGGAGAGGCGGGCAGCTGGATGACGGTCAGCCACAACACAATCTGGACGCTTGTTCTTGGCTTTCTTGCCGTCTGGCTGACAGACGTGATCTGGGGAAGACAGCTGCCGTGGAGGAAGGAAGCACCGCAGGATTCGCAACAGGATTCGCAGGTAAAGAATTCACGGGCAAAGAATTCACAGGCAGGGGATCTGCAGGTGCGGGGAAGCCGGATGCGGGCGCTTCCTGCAGGACTTGTGATATCGGTGCGGACGCTGGCAGCATTGACTCTTTGCGCCGGAATCGTCTGTCTTGCGCAGAAAGCCGGGGTGGATTACGGCGGGATCGGCGTCGCGGCGGTGCTGGCGTGCTATCTGTTTCGCGGGATTCCTTACGGAGGGCCGGCGGCCATGCTGGTTCTTCTTGGCTGCTGCAACGGGCTGGAATGGTTTGCCCTCCCCGGCTGTCTTCTTCTGTGCTGCTATCACGGGGATCTGTATTCGGATCGATACGAAAGAAAGAGGAAGAGCCGGAGCGACTCTGCGCAGCCGGGGGACGGCGGAGGACGCAAGGGGCACATTCATTGGGTACGCGGCTACGTGTTTTACCTGTTTTACCCGCTTCATCTGCTGGCAATCTGGGGACTTCGGGTCCTGCTCGTCGGGTTTTAGGGAAACGCTGATTAAAGCGTTTCCCTCGCCGGATCCCGGCTGCGAAGCAGCATTTTCCCTTGCAAATCCGTGCGATCCACCGGAGGTTTCAAAGGAACCGTTGATTTAATCAGCGTTTCCTTTGTATATCCACGCAGCCGCTGTCCGGAATTTTTACAGCAAAAATGATGTTATACTATATTGGAGCTGCAGTGAGAAATCCAAAAAGGACTGCGGTGTTCGGAGGGACAGATGGAACTACAGTTTATTGGTGCCGATCATGAGGTGACGGGGAGCTGCCATTATCTTCATGTGGGAAGCCGTCACATTCTGGTGGATTACGGAATGGAGCAGGGGAAGAACCTGTTCGAGAACGCACCGCTTCCTGTGAAGCCGGAGAACATTGATTACGTCTTTCTGACCCACGCCCATGTGGATCATACGGGGATGCTCCCGAAGCTTTACGCGGAGGGCTTCCGCGGACGGGTTTTGTGCACGAGGGCGACAGGAGATCTGACCGATATCATGCTGCGGGACTCGGCGCATCTGCAGGCGCAGGAGGCGGAATATCGCAGCAAAAAGGCCGGTGTCAGAGGCTCTGCCGCAGAGAGCAGGCCGGAGTATACGATGCAGGATGCCCTGAACCTTCTGCAGCTTCTGGAGGTTTATCCCTATGAGGAAAGGTACACGCTGGATGAGAGCATTTCCTTCCGGTTTACGGATGTAGGACACCTTCTGGGATCCGCCAGCATTGAGCTGTGGCTGAAGGAACGAGGTGAGGAGCGGCTGATTGTCTTTTCGGGGGACATCGGGAATCTGAACCAGCCGCTTCTTCGGGATCCGCAGCTGACAAAGGCAGCGGATTATGTTGTGATGGAATCCACCTACGGAACAAGGCTCCATGAAAAGGTGGAGACGGATCACATGCTCCAGCTGGCGAAGATCATTCGGGAAACCCTGGCGCGGGGAGGAAATGTGGTGATTCCGGCCTTTGCCGTCGGACGGACGCAGGTGATGCTGTATTTTATCCGTCAGATGAAGGAGCAGGGACTGGTGCCGGAACATCCGGATTTTCCGGTTTATGTGGATTCCCCCATGGCGGTTGAGGCCACCGGTGTTTTTTCACGAAACGAGACAGAGTGCTACGACGAGGAGGCGCAGGAGCTGATCCGAAGGGGAATCAATCCGCTTTCCTTCCCCAATCTGCACCTTTCCATCACCACAGACGAGTCCCGAGCCATCAATGATGACGATGAGCCGAAGGTGATCATCAGTGCCTCCGGCATGTGCGATGCCGGAAGGATTCGGCATCATATCAGGCACAACATCGAGAATCCGGCCTCCGCGATCCTTTTTGTGGGATATCAGGCAGAGGGGACCTTTGGACGAAGGCTTCTTGACGGTGCAGCGAAGGTAAAGCTTTTCGGCAGGGAATATGCGGTGCAGGCGCAGATCGTGCGGATGGACGGCATGTCCGGGCATGGAGATCAGAGGGAGCTGCTGGATTGGATTCATGGGTTTGAGAAGCCGCT
>CAYXAN010000021.1:0-13059 GCA_964461705.1 uncultured Sarcina sp.
GAGGAATTTCTATGGAGCATGAACTATCGCGAACGGATTGATGAAATGCTGCAGCACATGAGGGACAGACAGCCGTTTTCCTCATTGGAATTGGAGGTGTACAGTCATTTGTTTTTGGACTACTGTGTCCTTGGAGGAATGCCGGCTGTTATCAGACAATATTTGGAACAGGGAACCTTTGAAGGAGTTCTGGATCTTCAACGCGAGATTTTGAATGATTATCAGGAGGATATGCACAAATATGCTGAGGGTCTGGATAAGGCCCGCATTCTGAATGTGTTCCGGCGCATCGTACCGCAGCTTGGTCAGGACAACCGAAAATTTCAGATTTCAAAGGTTGCTAAGGGGGCACGATTCAAGGATTACTGGGGATGCATTGACTGGTTGGTTGATGCCGGAATTGTCAACCGCTGCTATTGCCTGCAGTTTCCGGAGCTCCCGCTCAAAGGAAATTATGATGAGAGCAAGTACAAGCTGTATATCGCTGACTCCGGTTTATTGATCGCCATGCTGGATGACGAGGACCAAATGGACGTAAGAGTAAACCGTAATCTCGGGACATATAAGGGTGCGCTGTATGAGAATATCATCGGTGAGGCTTTGGTAAAACAGGGCTATGACCTGTTCTACTACAAGCGTGACGATTCCAGACTGGAAGAGGATTTCTTTGTCAGAGACAGTAATTCTCTGATTCCGGTAGAGGTAAAGGCAGGGTCTGCAAAATCAAAGACACTGCAGACCCTGCTGCAAAGTGAACGATACCCCGATATAAAATACGGAATCAAATTCACAAACGGAAACATCGGTCAGGCCGATCGGATCGTCACATTTCCTCACTTTTGTGCGTTCCTGCTGAAACGCTGCCTGCAGCCTGTCCGATAAGGAAACACGGATAACAGCCTTTTTGACCCATGATATCAGCGGCGTGACATTGGAGAAAGCCGGCGAGGAGGAATATGTACCGAGTCGTTGTTGTGGATGATGAAAAGACCATAGCGGAGGGCATAGCGGCCCTCTTTCCCTGGAACAGCATCGGCTTTGAGGCCGTCGCGTTTACGGATCCGAGGGTGGCGCTGGCCTATATTGAGCGGGAGGGCACGGATGTTGTCCTTTCAGATATTGAGATGCCGGGAATGAGCGGGATTGAGCTGTGTCAGGCGCTGCAGGGGAAGGGGATTACGGTGGTGCTGCTGTCCAGCCATCAGAACTATGATTACTTCCGCAGTGCCATCCGCTGCAGCGTGGAGGATTACCTGCTGAAGCCGGTGCACAGCGAGGATATTGCGGAGTGCTTCGGCAAGATCAGGGAGCGGCTGGATGCAGAGAGAAACGTGAAGGACGAGGAGCCGCCGTCGACCACCTATTACGAAACGATAAGGAAGGGCGTGGAAGACTATCTGGAGGAAAATTACCGGGAGGCGAGACTGGAGGAGGCAGCACTCCGTGTGAACCTGAGTGCCGCCTATCTTTCCAGCCTTTTAAAGGACAAGGTGGGATGCGGCTTTACGGAGATGCTGACCCGCATCCGCATGGAAAAGGCGGCCGCGCTTCTTGCCGATGTTCAGTACAAGGCCTATGACATTGCCTACTATGTCGGCTATGACAATCCCAAGAGCTTTTCCCGAGCGTTCAAGAATTACTACGGCTGCTCGCCGACGGAGTACAGGCAGAGCGGAAGGCTTCTTCGGGGGAAAAACGGCAGTCCCGGACCGGGGGCAGAAGAGGCGAGAGGAGCATAAATGCAGCGGCGCAAATATTTCTTCCGAAGATTCCGGCAATACCTTATTCTGACGCTTCTGCCGGTGCTGCTGGTCATCATGATTTCCTTTCTGATGTCCGTGTCACAGATGACAGCAAGTCAGGATCAGTCCGGCAAGGAGCTGGTGGAGTCGGTGAATACGGATCTGGATCTGTCCTTGAGCAACATTTCACAGCAGAACGTGCAGTTTGCCAACAATCCGTATATGGTGCTGTCCATGAAACGGATCCTGGAAAAGGGAGATCACCTGACCTACGCGGATTCCATCAATGTCCGCAGCATCAACGCAACCTTAAAGAGCACGGTGACGACGTATCCCTTCGTGCGCAGCATCTTCCTGTATCTGGACGGCTATCAGAACTATTACACCTCCGGCGGGAGGATCCTGCCGGTTTCCGGGAAAGAGGAATGGTATGCGGCGTATCAGGAGATGGGAGAACAGGAGATTGCCGTCTGTGTCCTCCCGGGAGACCGGACGGCGGACGCAGAGCCGCGTCGCCTGACGATTCTGCAGAAGATGCCATTTTTTGACGGCGTGGTGATCATGACGGTTGACATTGCGGAATACCGAAATCTTCTGACCAATGCGGTGCATCAGACCGGCGTAACCGTTGTTTTCCTCAACATGGACAATGAGGAGCTCTTCCGGTGGGGAGATGACGGCAGCGGCGTGTCATTGTCGGGGGACGATCTTCCGGGAGCCGGCAAAACCGGCAGCTGGCAGGCTGTGGACGGCCATCTGTATCTGGTGCACCAAAGCGACAATGAGAGCTTTCGGATCCGTGTTGTTTCCCTGATCCCGCTCAGCAATATCCTGGCAAAGGCAATGACGTATCTGCCGTCGTGGTTTCTCATGATCGCTGCGGGCATTGCGGCCACGCTCCTTGCTGCGTACGTGACAACAGCCCGCAATTTCAGCCATATCCACCACATCGTCTCGGTGCTTGGAGAGGCGGAAAAGAGCCGCCGCTCCGACCTGCCAAGGCCTGCAGGGAAGGGAGAAGACGGCGGGTCCCGCAAGCCGCAAAGGAAGGCAAAGAGACAGGAAGACGAATATGATGTGATCCTGAACAACATCATTCGTCTGCACCTGGAGACAGAGCATCTCAACAGCGAGCTGGAGCAGAAAAAGCATCTGCAGGAGGTGACCTCTCTGAGTGCACTGCAGTCACAGATCAATCCGCATTTTATGTTCAATACACTGCAGATGATTCAATTCAAGGCAAAAAGCGGCGGCCACCAGGAGGATGTGGTCCGTATGACCTCGTATCTGTCGGACATTCTCAAGTACGCGCTCTCGGATCCGCTGCAGCCCATTTCGCTGCAGGAGGAAATCGGATATCTGAAAAAATACGTGGCCATTCAGCACATGCGCTTCGGGGAACAGTTCATCCTGTACTATGAGGTGGAGGAGGAGCTTTCGGAGCTTCCGGTGTTTCGTCTGATGCTGCAGCCGATCATTGAGAACAGTATCCTGCACGGGATTCGTGATAAAGGCGAAAAGGGCTACATCAAGCTGACTGTCTGCCGGAGAGGGGAGGCCATCCGGTTTCGGGTTTTTGACACCGGCGCCGGTATGAGTAAAGAGAGGCTGGAGCGCCTCCGGCAGGAAATAAACGAGTTCAACGTCCGCAACATCGGGCTTGCGAATGTGAATAACCGATTAAAGCTGTACTTTGGAGAGACGGCGGGGCTTCAGATCCGGAGCCTTGAGGGGCGGGGGACGATCGTTGAATTCCTTCTGGATCGGGAACAGATCCATAAATATGTCACCCTTTCCAAAAATCCGCAACCCGGGACGGAAAATCCCGAAGATAAGTGACCAAATGTAAAAACGCCCTCCTGCACCGGCAGGAGGGCGTTTGTCATAATAAGCATTGACGAACGATCACGATCGCCCGTGCTTTGGGCAGACAGGGGGTGCAGCGGAAGGGTCTGCACAGGCTGTCCGAAAGCGAAGGGAGTCACAAAGGGAGGATTTTAGCATGAAAAAGAGAACCATTTCCGTTCTTCTGACTGCCGCTGTGGCAGCCGGCATCCTGGCAGGCTGCGGAAGCTCTTCATCCGCAGATACCGCCTCCGGCGATGCAGCAGCAAGCACAGAGGAAAGCGCACAGACAGAGGAAAACGCACAGGCCGAGGAAAGCACAGATGCCGCAGAAGCAGCGGACGGCGAGAGCGTGACCCTGCGCTTTGCATGGTGGGGCGGCGACGAGCGGAACGCGGCAACGCAGGAGGTCATTGACCAGTTTGAGGAGCTTCATCCCGGCGTTACCATCGAGGCGGAGCCCGGCTCCAGCGACGGCTACCATGACAAGCTGGCAACGCAGCTGGCCTCCGGAACGGCAGCGGATATTGTTCAGATTGATCCCGAGACCATGCCCACCTTCGTCGAGGCCGGTGATTATTTTGTGGATCTGAACACGACCTCCATCGATATGTCCACCTTCAGTGCGGACTATATCGGCCTTCAGATCAACGGAAACTATGACGGCAAGCAGCTGGGACTTCCTACCGGCATTGCAGGACCGGCCATTCTGGTGAACAAGACGCTGGCGGATCAGTTCGGCATTGACCTTACCAAGGAGGACATTACCTGGGAGGATTGGATCGAGGCCGGGAAGACCGTGAACGAGCAGGATCCGGAAACCTATCTGTTCTGCGTCAACAAGGAGTACATCGTCAACCTGTTTGTATTCTCGCTGACCAAGCAGTACGGCGGCGCACTCTTTGATGCGGACGGTCAGATGGCCGTCACGGAGGAGACGCTGACGAAGGTCTTCACATACGTCAAGGAGCTGTACGACAACAACGTGGTTGCACCGGCCTCCTATCAGGCCTCCTATGTGGGCGATGACATTCAGGCGGATGCGAACTGGATTGCCGGCAAGTATGTGGCGGCACCGTGCTACATTTCCACGATGGATGTTATGGTGGCAGCAAACTCTGAAGCCGAATACGTTGCAGGAACCCTTCCGGTTATCGAGGATGCGGCGGATGGCGGCTTTGCCTCCAACACGCCTCAGCTGCTCTCCATTACCAACACCTGCGCAAATGTAGATGTGGCCGCGGAGTTCCTGGACTACTTCTACAACAATTCCACGGCACAGGAGACGCTGGGCGCAACAAGATCCGTACCTCCGACCGAGAACGCAAGAGCCATCTGTGAGGAGAACGGCAAGCTGACCGATGTTGTGGCAGAAGCTGCCGATATTGCAATGGCTGTCGGCGGAACACCGAACGACAAGGTGTCCTCCTCCGCAGAGGCCAAGACCATTCTGTACGATGCGGTTGAGGCGATCGGCTACGGTCAGATGACCCCTGAGGAGGCTGCGGCGACGGTGATTGACGAGTTCGCAGGACTCCAGAAGTAATCGAAAGGCACAAAAACCGGATCGGCCGCAAAGCGGCGGCAGAATGCAGCATATGAACAAAGAGATTCCCTGGCGCCCGCAGCGCCGGGGAATCTTATGAAAGAGGGAGATTATCTATGGCAAGCATGGCAAAAGCGGCCGGTACAGGAGCCGCCGTGCGTAAAGCACATTATTCCCAAAGAGACCGTAAGGGGCTCTTATATCTGATCCCGTGGCTGGTTGGATTTGCCGTCCTGCAGCTCTACCCCTTTGTGATGTCCTTCGTTTATTCCTTCAACGATTATACCGTCGGCGGGAAGCTGAACTTTGTAGGACTGGGCAATTACACGGAGCTTCTGACCCATGACAGGGATTTCTGGAATTCCCTGAAGGTGACGATTCTGTTTGCGCTGTATACGGTTCCCGGAAAGGTCATTCTGGCGCTTCTTGTTGCCATGTTCCTGAACCGCAACATCAAGGGCATCAATCTGGTTCGGACGCTGTATTACATTCCGTCCCTGTTCGGAGGATCGGTTGCCATCGCCCTTCTGTGGAGATTGATGTTCATGGAAAACGGCGTGTTCAACAACATGCTGACCCTGCTGGGGCTTCCCAATGTTTCCTTCCTGGGAGATGTCAAGACGGCACTTCCCACCATCTGTATGCTGGAGGTCTGGCAGTTCGGATCCTCCATGGTGATGCTCCTTGCCGCACTGAAGAACGTGCCGAAGGAGCTGTACGAGGCGGCGGAGATTGACGGCGGCGGGAAGCTTGCCAAATTCTGGCACATCACTCTGCCTCAGATTTCACCGGTGCTGTTCTTCTCCATCCTGAATCAGACCATTCAGGAGCTGCAGAATTTCACATCGCCCTATACCATTACCGGCGGCGGCCCCTTAAAGTCCACCAATGTGCTGGGGATCATGCTGTACAAGGAAGGCTTCGGCTATTTCAAGATGGGCTACGCAAGTGCAATTTCCTGGATTGAGTTTGCAATCATTCTGGTATTCACGCTGTTCCTGTTCGGAACCTCACGGTTCTGGGTTCATTATGCGGATGAATAAACGAACAGCCCACAGAAGACACGCACAGGAATTACTGCAAACGGCAGGAGGAAGCAATGGCTAAATTATTCACAAAAAAGCAAACAGCGGATGAGGACATCAAACAGAAGGCAAGCGTTCGGGACTATGTCATCATCGTGGTGATCGGCGTGATTCTGCTGTATCCCCTTGTATGGATGTTTTTTGCAACCTTTAAGGACAACAGTGAAATCTTCGGCTCCGTCAGCCTTCTTCCGAAGGTGTGGCATCCCGAGAATTATGCGGATGGCTGGAAGGGAAGCGCAGGCTATACCTACACCACCTTCTTTATCAACACCTTTGTCATGGTCGTTCCGACAACGCTCCTGACACTGGCCTCGGCAACTTTGGTTGCCTACGGCTTTGCCAGATTCAACGTACCGCACAAAAGGCTCCTGTTCACGCTGCTCCTTGCGATGATGATGCTGCCCAATACCGTGGTCATCATCCCAAGGTACCTTCTCTACAACAAATTTCAATGGGTGGACAGCTATATGCCCTTTTATGCGCCGGCACTGCTGTGCTGCAATTCGTTCTTTCCCTACATGCTGATTCAGTTCCTTCGCGGCATCCCGCGGGATCTGGACGAATCGGCCTACATCGACGGCTGCAGCACATGGACAACCCTCACAAGGATCATCCTGCCCCTGATGAAGCCGGCCTTGTTCTCAGCAGGACTGTTTCAGTTCCTGTGGACCTACAATGATTACTTCAACTCGCTGATCTTTATCAACTCCGTCAAGAAATACCCCATTTCCCTGGCGGTCCGATTGTCTTTGGATTCGGAGTCTGTCGTGCAGTGGGGCAAGGTGATGGCCATGGCATTTGTGGCGGTCGTTCCGCTGATGATCCTGTTCTTTGCGGCGCAGAAGTACTTCGTCGAGGGAATCGCTACCAGCGGAATGAAGAACTAAGGAAACGCTGATTCAATCTGCGCTTCCTTAACAGAAGAACAGCAGCGGAGAGTCTGCTGCAGGGAATCTTTTCAGGAGAAGGTAAGGAAACGATGAGCACAGTTTATTGCAACGGCACCAACATTGAGCTGCGGCTGGAATATTTAAGGAAAGGCTTCTGGATTCCGGCGGAAAATCCGTGCAGCGTGCAGGAAAAGGGTCTTGCTGTCCGTCTGGATCTGACACCGGAGGGAGAGGATTGTATGGCTTACTCTCTGTCGGTGGAATCGGAGGAGCCGACACAGGTGCGCCTGTCGGCCGCACTGTCCGCAGCCTCGGAGGATGAGGACAGGGTCTTCCATGTGATTCCCTGCTGCATCTATGGGGACAACAATGCCCGCGAGGTACATGCCGGCGAGTTCCCGCTCCTTTGCAATGATCCGGATAAGGGGGATGTTTTCCGCGCACCAAGGTGGGAGTTCCGTGCGGATCGTGCCGCCATGCCCCTGTCAGCTGTGTGCACGAAGGAGGGAGTTCTTGCCGTTACTGTCGAGCCCTATTCGGAGGCGGAGCACGTCATTTGCGAGACGGCGAAGACGGCCGCCGAGGAACAAAAGGAGGGAAGCCTTCTGCACAACGGATTGTTCTCGGAGCTTCCGGGATACTGCGGCATCAGCCTTGGCTATACAAATGATCCCATTTCCTTTATCAATAAGAGGACACCGGGAAGCCCGACAAGGGAGCTTGCCTGCAGGGCAGAGACGTCCGGGAGAATTTATTACGTAAAGGCGCAGGAAAATACGGAAAAAGGCGAAACGGAAGCGTGCGGAGCGAAGGGGCTGCGGAAACCTGCCAGGGCAGAGTCCCCAAGGCTGGCGCTGCACCGGATTGTCCGCAGAGAGTATGCGCTGCGCCACACAAGACCGATATACCGCAAGAGCTTCCGGGAGGCGGTCGAGGGCTGTATGGAGAGCTTCCTTACGATCAGCTGGAATCCTGCGTCGCAGGAATATACCAACTGCAATTGCCTCCCGCCGGAGAGCCCAAAGCTTCATCCGTGGAGAAATGTGAAGGAAATCGGATGGACGGGCGGCGGAGTTCTTGCCTACCCGATGGTTCTGGGAGAGGAAATCCTGGGGGATCGAAGGAGGAAGGAGACCGGCGCAAGGAGCGGCAGGGAGATGCTCGATCAGATTGCCGGTGCCTATAATGAGGCCTCCGGTCTGCTATATGATCTGACGTCGCCGATCGATACCGACACGGTGACGGATGCGCATAACGAATCCTCCGGCCTTGCAAGTGTTCATATTGCGGCAGCAGGCGAAAGGGCAAGGCATGTCAACGGATGGTGGGCGCAGTTCGGCCTTGCAAAGGATGTGCATTGCGCTTACACCGTCGGCAGCGCGGTGCATTACCTGCTCAAGACGACGGATTTTCTGACCTCGAAGGGAGAGCCCTGCCCGAAGCTGTGGCTGGAGAGTGCGCGCAAAACCATCGATACCGTGATTGAGCTGCAAAGAGAGGACGGCGCCTTTGGCTACACCTATTATGTGGATCACAAGGGCGTAGCGGACTGGAACGGCTTCGCCGGCTGCTGGTTTGTTCCGTGTGCAGCCTATCTCTATCATCTGACGGGAGAGGAAAGATATCTTGCGGCGGCGGATCGCGGCCTTTCCTATTATCAGCAGTTTGTTGTGAGCCTTTGCTGCAACGGAACGCCGATGGATACCTGGAAGTCTCCGGACGAAGAGGGAAATCTTGCCTTCATCCGCGGGGCAAGACTTTTGCATGAATATACCGGAGAGGAGAAATATCTGACGGCCCTAAGGCAGGGAGCGGAATATGAATTCCTCTGGCGCTACGGCTATCAGACGAAGCCGGAGAACTACCCGATTCGGGAGGGCTGGAATGCCTGCGGCGGCAGCGTCACGTCCGTATCGAATCCGCACATCCATCCGATGGGAATGATTGTGGACAGCGATCTGTATTATCTGGGACGCGTGACGGGAGATTCGTACTATACGGATCGCGCCCTGGACGGAACCGCCTGGATCATGCAGACACTGGAGCTGTATCCGGAAAAGACCGGCTACGGAAGATACGGCGTACTGTCGGAAAGATGGTGCCCTTCGGACGGCCTTGTCATTCAGAAGGATTCAAACGGGAACAGCTACAGCTCCTGGTTCTCCTACAATCTCTGGGCCGGTGCTGCCGCATTTGAAGAGGTGTGCGAGCGCTGCCTGGAGGAGCAGGGAAGAAACGACGGCTGAATACGAAATACGTCCATATCAGCAAAACGGCAGACATCCGAAACCGGATGTCCGCCGTTTTGCTGTCACGCCCGGAAGAGGCCGCTCATGTCGCAGACGTGCGATATTGGGACGGGGAGCAGCCCATTCTTTTCTTGAAGCAGCTGCTGAAATAGTACTGATTGCTGAAGCCGCACTGCAGGCTGATATCCTTTAAGGGGATGTCTGTGCTCCGGAGAAGATGGCAGGCATGTGAGATCCGCTTTTCGGAAATGGTGTCACCGATATTGGTGCCGGTCACCTTCTTATACAGAGCGGACAGGTATGCGCTGCTGACGCCGATATATCTGGAAAGATCGCTGAGCCCCAGATTATTGTCACGGTAATTCTGTTCGATGAAATCCTGTACCTTTCTGCAGAGCTGATCGTGGTAATGCCGGGTGGAAAAATTCATCTTTTGTCTGACACAGAAACAGAAATTTTCCAGCCAGCTGCGAAGCTGCTCATAGCTGTCAAAAGAGTCATTCTGGCTGTACAGCTGCGCAATCTGTTCCTCAAGATCAGAGGAGTCCACGTTTGTCTCATAGAGAAATTTCAGTATTTTCCCGACAAGGGAATAAATGCGGATGAAGATGATTCTCTTGGAGGCCGTCTCAGAAAGAAGCTGATGAAAATAGTTTTCCAGCCAGGCGGTGATTTGCTCTTCGGTTCCGGAGCCGATAAGACGAAGGAGAGCGTCGTCGCTGTGATCTGCGGCCGCGGTCAGGGTAAAGGCGTGCTTTTCCGTATCATTGGCGTCAAAGATATAGTCATGCGGGAAGCAGAATTTATATTTGATGGCGTTGCTGGCATTTTCATAGGCGGCGTGGAGCTCCCAGAAATCATCCTGGGTCACACCGATGCCGATATTGATATCCGTCGGCAGCTGGGCAGAGGCGGCAAGGATATCCTCTGCAAACTTGCGGATGACCGTCAGAAAATGATCCCTGTTGTGCGTATTCTGACCGATGCAGCAGAGAATTTCGCTGTATTTGGAAAAGGAATATGTCCAGTTGAACATACTGCCGCAGTGCTTCACACTGTCCATAATCCGCAGAAGATCCATCTGATAGTGAACAATTCCGTAATGTGCCTCCACCTCCGTGCAGTTGGTGACTTCGATTTTGACAACGTTGTAATAGCGGTAATTCGTCGGAATCTGCAGATATTGGGCGTATTCATGAAAATTGGCCGCTGCGTTGCTTCCGGGATAGGACAGTAAATCTTCGAAAAATTTCTGCAGTATGAGAGGACGGCTTTTCTCGATCAGCTGCCGATCGGCCGCTTCCTTCTCCATCAGCGCAATGGCTTTGGCGATTTTTTCGGTCAGATATTCATAGTTGATCGGCTTTTCAACATAATCAAAGACACCGATCTGTATGGCGCGCTTGGCATATTCGAACCTGTCATATGCACTGATCAGCAGAATCTTGGATTCCGGAACGATTTCAAGGGCTTTTCGGCACATGGCAATGCCATCCATGCCGGGCATTTCAATATCGGAAATGATCAGCTCCGGCTTCAGCTCCTCGATCTTGTTGATGGCGGTATAGCCGTCAAAGGCACATTCCGTCCGTGCATCCAGCAATTCCCATCGAATGTTTTTTACAATTCCCTCCACGGAAAGGGGATTGTCATCCACCAGTAAAATGGTTCTCATCGCAGATCGTTCCTCTTGTGTCCTCTTGTGATTTCATGCATGGTGCGCAGCACCGGGGTGATGCGCTGTGCAATTGCGCAGTTCACGTTGTTTCCTCGCCGGCAAATTCCGTGATCTGCAGGAAGCGCAGGGTCACGAGGGTACCGCCCTCGCGAAGCCGTTCGATCTGAACACTTCCGTTCCCGTAGGAAGGGCTGGAGATCCGTTTGGCAACGCTGCAGATCCCAAAATGATGCTCTGTGTCAACAGAATGGTTTTCCAGCATTTCACGAAGCTCGAGAAGCTTATCGTCGGTAATGCCGACACCGTTGTCACGAATCGAGATCTTTACGTTATCATCATCATACTCTGCGGTCACAACGATTTTGATGCTGCTGATTGTGGCGCTGTAGCCATAGTGGATGCAGTTCTCCAGAAAAGGCTGCAGGGTAAATTTGCAGATGTAGAAATTTTCAATTCCTTCATCCGGATGAAATTCCCAGTCAAGAGACATACTGTGACACAGCTTTTCCAGCTGCAGATAGAGGCGTGAGATCTGGATCTCATCCCTGATCGGAATCATCTCCTGCGATTTGTGAAGCGTCATGCGGTAGAACTGCGTCAGGTCATCGATCATCTGATTGGCCGTGTCGACTTTGCCAAGGCTGCTGCAGGTACGGATGGTTCCCAGAATATTGTAGAGAAAGTGCGGATTGATCTGGGACTGCAGCAGCTGGTACCGCAGCCGCTCCTCCACCAGAGACATTTCGACAATGGAATTCATGCTGCTGACAATGGAGTCGTTCATGGTCAGAAAAGTATCCCCCAGACGGTCAAACTCATCGTATTGCGAGGGAGACTTTGCGTGAATCAGCTCATTCCGTGTCCGGGAGGAAAGCCGCTTCCCCGGAGTGTAACGGTTCATGGCGCCGGCAAGGCTGTCGAGGCGCTTGGAAAGCGTTTTGGAGAGGATCTGTGTCATCAGCAAAACACAGATAAATGCCAGCAGGAAAACAATGAGCAGCGACAATAATGTGCTCAGCAGGGAGGAAAACAGATATTGCGTGGGGATTGCGGCGACCTGATACCAGCCGTTGCTGAGCGTCTGCACGTGATAGTAGCTCCCGTTGAAAAGGAACGCATCACCCTGGACATGGGACAGCAGCAGGGCGGTTTCCTCCCCGGAAAGACTTGCGCCCTCCCTGGAGGTGTCGGAATGGACAAGAATATAGCCCTTATCGTCGATCAAGAAGCCGGAGATGTCCGTCTCACGGAAGGAGGAGCGAATCATATCGCCGAGCTCATCGGGCTTTAGCAGAATCACAAAGGAGGCGGAGAGGGTGTTCTTCTGCTGCTCTCTGTTTACGCGGGCGCAGCCGATCAGATTCCGGTACGCTTCATCACCAAAGAGGATCGTGGGAAGCGTCAGTTCCTTTTGCAGAAACCAGATAGAGGATGTCCCGCTGTGAGAATCAAGGGAGGACGCAAAGCTGAAGTCGGCAAGGCGTTCGTAGGGAAAGTAATAGAGTCCCTCGGAGGCAGCACTGTCATCGTCGGGGAGAAAAACCATGATGTGCTGTAAATCAAAGGTGTCAATGTACATACTGACCGTGCTGCGGGCATCGATCAGGACATCAATGAGGGACGAGCTCTGATCCTGCCGGTCAATGGCGTAAATATTATATTGCATGGAATCGGCGACATTCTCCACCTGCCGAAGGCGGGACTCGAGCTGATCGTTCAGGCGGTTGTCCGTCCGCAGGGCATTCTGCAGTGTTTCGTTGAAGGCAGTGTGATAAACGAACCGATAGGAAAGATAACCCATAAAGATAAGCGGAATAAAGGAGCAGGCAAGAATGGAAAGAAACAGCCTGCCGCGATACGTCCGCAGCCAGGTATGCGGTTTGGAAAAGGTCTTATTCTTCATATTTTTATTGTGGCAAAAACAAACTCTCAGCGCAATACCGCGGCGAATGGCTGAAAAAATAATATAAACGCATCTAAAAATTTCGCATTCTGCACAAATGACGGCTCTGGTAATTTGT
>CAYXAN010000022.1:0-12939 GCA_964461705.1 uncultured Sarcina sp.
CCCTTCTGGTTGTTGAACCACTTAACAGTACCCTTGTTCATTCTAAACTACCTCCACTGAATGAAAAAACAATAATGAACCGCCGCGAACCTTTCTGTCCGTAGCAATCACACCTTACCACAGCACATAGAAAAAGTAAAGAAATTCAAAGGCGTTTTTGGTCATATTCGAGAGTGCTTTCGGGCATATTTTCAGTTCTCTTCCGGTGCCTTCCGAAGGCGCTCCATGATGAGCTCATAGCCGTCGGTTCCGTAATTCAGGGAGCGGTTGACGCGGCTGATGGTGGCCGTAGAGGCACCGGTTTGCTCCGCAATCTTCAGATAGGTTTCATGGCGGCGCAGCATGGCAGCTACCTCAAAGCGCTGAGAAAGCGACAGAATCTCGTTGACGGTGCATAAATCCTCAAAGAAATCGTAGCATTCCTCCTTGCTCTGCAGGGCAAGGATGCCTTCAAACAGCTGATCGACCGCCGGAGTATGGATTTTCTTGTTCATCATTCGGATCTCCCCCCACTGTGACAATTCCGATCAAGAACAAAATGCAAAGTGCTTAGTCACTGTAATATGATAAAATTTTAGCATTTCACATCACTAAAGTAAAGAACTGCGCAAAATGCTTGCATTATCAAAAAGGGAATGATAGTATATCCCACGTTGACGCACAAATGTCCGTATGGAAAGAACAAGAAGCAGGCAAATGAATTCTGAAAACCAATCTGATTTTTATCTGATTCGAAAGCGAGCGGTACCGGAGACCTTGCTGCGGGTTGTAGAGGTGAATCGCCTTCTGACAACCGGGAAGGCCAAGACCGTCCAGGAAGCGGTGGATTCGGTTGGCATCAGCCGCAGTTCATATTATAAATTCAAGGATGATGTGGCAGAATTTCACAACAGCATGGTCGGGATGACCCTGACCGTGTCATTGGAAATCAGTGATGAGACGGGAATTTTGTCGGATATTCTGGGTGTCATTGCGGAATTCGGCGCCAACATTCTGACCATTCATCAGTCCGTCCCCATCGGAGGTCTGGCCTCGGTCAGCATCAGCATGCAGGTTCTGCAGAGCAGTGAGGATGTCAGCATTTTGCTGAGCAGAATGGAGGCCTTGAAAGGGGTTCACAAATTAAAGGTTTCAGGGTTGACCTGATAACAGGCAGCAGCCGCAGGGTGCGGCAGAGGAGGATGACATGATTGAAATCGCAATACTGGGCTTTGGCACCGTAGGAAGCGGCGTGGCCGAGGTCATTGACCGGAATCAGCCGGAGCTTCTTAGGGATTGTCCGGAGGGAATCCATGTGAAATATATCCTGGATCTTCGGGATTTTCCGGATTCCCCCTATGGGGACCGGGTGGTTCACGATATTGATGTGATCCTGAACGATCCGGAGATTCGTGTCATCTGCGAGACGATGGGCGGAAAGGAGCCGGCGTTTACCTTCTCCAAAAGGGCTCTGGAGAAGGGCATCAGCGTCTGCACGTCCAACAAGGAGCTGGTGGACGCCCTGGGAGGTGTTCTTGCCGTGACAGCGAAGGAGCATCGGTGCAGCTACCTGTTCGAGGCAAGTGTGGGCGGCGGGATTCCGATCCTTCGGCCTCTTCGCACCTCCTTCTCACAGGAGTTTATCACCTCCATCATGGGCATTCTGAACGGAACCACCAATTACATTCTGACCAAGATGGAAAGAGAGGGACTGGCCTTTGATGTGGCATTGAAGCAGGCTCAGGACAACGGCTATGCCGAGCGCAATCCGGAGGCGGATATCGAAGGCTATGACCCCTGCCGCAAGATTGCCATTCTGGCCTCTCTTGTGACCGGCGGCAATGTCAAATATGAGCAGGTTCCCTGCGAGGGAATTACCGGGATTGATATTGATGACTTCGGCTATGCGTCGCAGCTTCACAGTGCGATTAAGCTGCTGGGGGTCTGCCGCCACGATCCGGAAACGGGAAAGGTATACGTCCGCACCGCACCGTACATGATCCCGATGAGTCATCCGCTGTACGGCGTCAATGATGTGTACAACGGCATTCTGGTCCACGGCAACATGGTAGGTGATCTGATGTTCTACGGAAGCGGGGCAGGAAAGCTTCCGACGGCCAGCGCCGTGGTGTCGGATGTGGTGGAGTGCGTCCGCAGCATCGGCAGCAACATCGACATCGGACTGACCAATCAGGATGCGGATCTTCTGGACCCGATGGAATGGGAGGACCGTTACTTTGTCCGGATCGGCAAGGAGGAGCTGGTGAAGGCAACCGGCCTTTTCGGAAATGAAATCCAGATTGTGGTCAATGAAGCCCTTCCGTCTGAGTTTGCCTTTGTGACACCCAGGATTTCGGAAGCGGATTTTAGGAAGAAGGCAGCGCAGCTTTCTTCCTTCAAGAAGAGCATTCGTGTTCTGGAACAGTGAGCAGGAAAAGAGAATGTGTGCGGACATGACCGCCGCAGACATGGGGAGGTAGACATGAAGAAGGTTGTGAAGTTCGGCGGAAGCTCTCTTGCGGACGCCGGTCAGTTTCAAAAGGCAGGGGAGATCATCCGCGCGGATGCGAACAGGGTTTATGTGGTGCCCTCTGCTCCGGGCAAGCGGTTTTCCGGGGACACAAAGGTGACGGATCTTCTGTATCGCTGCTATCACCTTGCAAAGGACAAAAAGAGTTATTCCGAGCCGTTCCGGGAAATTCAGTCCCGCTACGACGAAATCATCAAGGGTCTCGGACTGGATTTCTCACTTGAGGACGAGTTCCGGGAAATCGATGAGCAGCTGCAGAAAAATCCCGACCCCGATTACACCGCATCCCGCGGGGAATATCTGAACGGCTGCATCATGGCGGAATATCTGGGCTACACCTTTGTGGACGCCGCAGAGATCATTTTCTTTGATGAAAATGGAATGCTGGACGAGGAAAAGACCATGCGGGAGACCGGCAGACGCCTTGCGGAGCTTGAAAACGCAGTTGTTCCGGGCTTTTACGGGCAAGGAGCAGATGGGAAGGTGAAGACATTCTCCCGCGGCGGCTCGGATATCACTGGCTCCATTGTGGCCGGAGCCTGCCATGTATCTGTGTACGAGAACTGGACGGATGTGTCCGGCTTTCTGGTGGCGGACCCTCGTGTCGTGGAGAATCCTGCGTCCATCCGTACCATTACCTATAAGGAGCTGCGTGAGCTGTCCTATATGGGCGCGGGAGTCCTCCATGAGGATGCGATCTTTCCGGTCCGCAGGGAGGGCATTCCCATCAACATCAAGAACACGAATGCACCTCAGGATGAGGGAACCTGGATTGTGGAGAGCACCTGTCAGAAGTCCGGCTACACCATCACCGGAATTGCCGGAAAGAAGGATTTCTGTGCGGTATTGATTTCCAAGGATATGATGAATTCCGAGGTGGGCTTTTGCCGCAAGGTGCTGCAGGCCTTTGAGGACAACGGCATTTCCATTGAGCACATGCCCTCCGGCATCGACACGATGACTGTCGTGGTTCACGAGACGGAATTTGTCAGCAAGGAGCAGCAGGTGGTGTCGGCGATTCACCGGCTGGCGCACCCGGATTCGATCGAAATCAGCTCGGATCTGGCGCTGATCGCCGTAGTGGGCCGCGGAATGCAGGATACCAGAGGCACCTCCGGACGGATTTTCTCCGCTCTGGCCCACGCCCGCGTCAATGTCCGCATGATTGATCAGGGCTCCTCCGAGCTGAACATCATCATTGCCGTCAAGAACGAGGACTACACGAAGGCCATCCGCGCCATCTATTCCATTTTTGTGGATACACAGCTGTAAATCCGAAACGGCCGCGCTTTGGACAGTTACATAATATTTCATTACAGTAAGATCCGCAGGGAGGGTGGTATTTTTATGGCAATCAGTGACGAGATCCGGGAGCAAAGGAAGCTGTTGAAGGGGAAGGGAATCAAGGCGCATATCGCCTGGTTCTGGGAATATGAGAAATGGCCCACGATTCTTATTCTTGGCGTGGCGTGCATCGTAATATCCCTGATCTATCATTATGCGACCTATAAGCCCTACGGATTCGGCATTATGTTCCTGAATGCCTCCGTTCAGGAGGATGCATCCGATGAACTGGCGGCGGACTTCATGGAATATGCAGGCCTGGATTCCTCCGCGGAGGAGGTGCTGGCGGATCTGACGGAGTCTGTGACGCCCGGGGGCAATTATTCTTCCGAGTATGAAATGTACACGGTTCAGAAGGTCATGGTGGAAATGGCGGCCAACCAGCTGGACGCGCTGGTGGCGGATGCGTGGTATTTTGACAGCTATGCCTATCAGGATGCCTTCATGGATTTAAGAGATGTTCTGGATGAGGAGACGCTGGAGCGATATAAGGATTACATTTATTACATTGACGGAGCCCTGCTGGAGGAGAGTGAGGCTGAGGAGGCTGTTAACGAGGAGTCTTCCGATACAGAGGAATCAGCCGAGACTGTGACGGAGGAGGCATTGAATTCCGAGCTTTTAACAAGCTTTACACTGCCGGATGCATCCGAAATGGAGGATCCCATACCGGTGGGGATATGGTGCAACGAAGCCGGTTATATTAAGAACAACGGATACTATGACAGCACGGCCTGTATCCTGGGGGCGGTGGCCTCCGGCAATCATCCGGAAAGCTTTCAGCTCTTTCTTGAATATTTGTTTGAGAAGTAATAGGATGTTATAAAGCTGTTGAACCAAGAGGTGTGTGCATGGAATTGGGAATCATTGAAGTTGTCGTAAGCCGCAAGAGAAATTCGCTTCTTGGGGTCGTGAAGGTGTTGTGCTTCGTTCTGGCGGCAATTCTGCTGCTGGGCGGAATGGCGCTGATGGGCTCCATCGGCCTGTGGGCCTTCATTCCCATCGCGCTTGGAGTGGGCGCCGGTGTCGGGGGCTGGTTTGCCGGGATGAACTGCTGTATTGATTACGAGTATTCCCTGGTGGACAGAGAGCTTCGCATTGCCAAGATCATGAACAAGGAGAGGCGCAAGGCACTTGCCACCTACGATCTGGAGAAGATGGAGATTCTGGCTCCGGTGAATTCTCACGAGCTGGACAGCTACCGGAATCGGAAGAACGACAAGGAGGCGGATTACTCCACGCACGATGATACGAGAAAGGCAACCACGTATCTGTGCTTTTTGGAGGGCAGCCAGAAGCTGGTGCTGGACATCGACGGTTCGGACGGCGAGAAGCTGCTGAGAGCGATCCGCATGTTTGCACCCCGCAAGGTTTACAACGCGTAAGCAGGATTCAGGAAAGTGGACAGGATACGAGCCAACCGTTCGTGTCCTGTTTCTGTTTATTGCTTCATATCTGCAGACATCACAGTGTATGAAAGGGAAGGAGAGAGTATGGCGAGGATAATCGGAGAGGCAATCACATTTGATGATGTTTTGTTGGTTCCTTCGTATTCGACCGTTGTGCCGAATCAGGTGGATGTAGCGACGCATCTGACGAAGAAGATCAAGCTGAACATCCCTATGATGAGTGCCGGGATGGATACGGTGACGGAGGATCGGATGGCCATTGCCATGGCAAGGCAGGGCGGCATCGGCATCATTCACAAGAATATGTCCATCCGGGAGCAGGCAGATCAGGTGGATAAGGTAAAACGTTCCGAAAACGGCGTTATCACCGATCCCTTCTCGCTGACGGCGGAGCATACACTGGAGGACGCAGAGGATCTGATGCGTAAGTTCCGGATCAGCGGTGTGCCGATCACAGAGGGGAAAAAGCTGGTTGGAATCATCACCAACCGCGACCTGAAATTTGAAACCGATTACACCAAGAAGATCAGTGAGGTCATGACCTCTGAAAATCTGGTTACGGCTCACGAGGGGATTACGCTGGAGGAGGCGAAAAAGATTCTGGCTGCCTCCAAGAAGGAAAAGCTTCCCATTGTTGATGACAATTACAATCTGGTTGGCCTCATCACCATCAAGGATATTGAGAAAACCATCAAGTATCCCCTGTCTGCGAAGGACTCCATGGGGCGGCTTCTGTGCGGTGCCGCAGTCGGCATCACGGCCAATGTGCTGGAGCGCGTTGAGGCGCTGGTCAATGCCAAGGTGGACTGCGTTGTTCTGGATTCCTCCCACGGACATTCGGAGAATGTCCTGCGGTGTCTGAAGATGATCAAGGATGCCTATCCGGAGCTGGATGTGATTGCAGGAAACATTGCGACGGGCGAGGGCGCGGAGGACCTGATCAAGGCAGGGGCCGATGCGGTGAAGGTCGGCATCGGACCCGGCTCCATCTGCACCACCCGTGTGGTCACCGGCTGCGGTGTTCCCCAGATCACGGCCATCATGGATTCCTACAATGTGGCCAGACAGCATGGAATTCCGGTCATTGCAGACGGCGGCATCAAGTATTCCGGCGATATGGTAAAGGCGCTGGCGGCAGGCGGAAGCGTATGCATGATGGGCTCCATCTTTGCAGGCTGCGAGGAGTCCCCGGGAGCAACGGAGCTGTTTCAGGGCAGAACCTACAAGGTTTACCGCGGGATGGGCTCCATCTCGGCCATGGAGTGCGGATCAAAGGATCGGTATTTTCAGGAGGACGCCAAAAAGCTGGTTCCAGAGGGCGTGGAGGGCCGTGTTGCCTACAAGGGATTGCTGGAGGATACGGTGTTCCAGCTGATGGGCGGCATCCGCTCCGGTATGGGACTGACCGGCTCCCACAATATTCAGGAGCTGCAGGAAAACGGACGCTTCGTCAAGATTTCCAGTGCGTCCCTGCGTGAGAATCACCCGCACGATATTCAGATCACGAAGGAAGCACCGAACTACAGTGCCGCGGAGAAATAACCAACGGAAAGAGCAGAATGATGAGTACTGATGAAATCAAGCGTACAGAGGAGGGCACCGAAGGAGTGGCTCCTCTGAACGGCGAGAACAAGAATTTTATAGAGCTGGAAATTGACAGGGATCTGGCGGAAGGGAAATATGATCACGTAGCTACCCGGTTTCCTCCGGAGCCGAACGGCTACCTTCACATCGGCCATGCCAAGAGCATCCTGCTGAACTACGGCCTGGCAAAGGAATACGGCGGACAGTTCAACCTTCGGTTCGACGACACCAATCCGACAAAGGAAAAATCCGAATTTGTGGAGTCCATCAAGGAGGATGTGAGCTGGCTGGGAGCAGATTACGAGGGACGGCTTTTTTTCGCCAGCAATTATTTTGATCAGATGTATGAGATTGCGGAAAAGCTGATTCGAAAGGGAAAGGCCTATGTATCGGATCTGACGGCAGAACAGATGCGCGAATATCGCGGCACTCTGACAGAGCCGGGGAAGAACGATCCCAACCGGGACCGCCCCGCGAACGAGAGCCTGGAGCTGTTCCGCAGGATGAAGGCCGGCGAGTTCGCAGACGGCGAAAAGACGCTTCGTGCAAAGATCGATATGGCGTCCTCCAACATCAATATGCGGGATCCCATCCTTTATCGTGTGGCACACCTGTCCCACCAGAACACCGGTGATCGCTGGTGCATTTATCCGATGTATGATTACGCACATCCGATCGAGGATGCGCTGGAGGGTATTACACATTCCATCTGCACGCTGGAATTCGAGGATCACAGGCCCTTATATGACTGGGTGGTGAAGGAGGCGGAGTTTCCGCAGCCTCCCCGCCAGATTGAATTTGCGAAGCTGTATCTTAAAAATGTCGTGACCGGAAAGCGCTACATCAAAAAGCTTGTCGAGGACGGCATTGTAGACGGCTGGGATGATCCACGGCTGGTGTCCATCTCCGGTCTTCGCCGCCGCGGCTATACGCCGTCCGCCATTAAAAGGTTTGTGGATATGGCCGGCGTTTCCAAGAGCCAGTCGGTGAACGAGATGGCGGCTCTGGAATACTGCATCCGCGAGGATCTGAAGCCGTCCTGCAGCCGGATGCTGGCTGTGCTGCATCCGCTGAAGCTGGTGATCGACAACTATCCGGAGGGGCAGAGCGAGGAGCTGGAGGCACCCAACAATCTGGAAAATCCGGAGCTCGGGAGCCGCACCATTACCTTCTCTAAGGAGCTGTGGATTGAGGCGGAGGACTTTATGGCGGAGCCGGTTCCGAAATACAAAAGGCTGTATCCCGGCAATGAGGTGCGCCTGATGTATGCCTACTTCGTAAAGTGCGTCTCTTATGAAACGGATGAGGCAGGCAATGTGACGGCAGTGCATTGTACCTACGATCCGGAAACCAAATCCGGCAGCGGCTTTGAGGGACGAAAGGTAAAGGGAACCATTCATTGGGTGAATGCAAAGGATGCGGTACAATTCCCGGTTCGCCTCTATGAGAACATCATCGATGAGGAAAAGGGCGTTTACAACGAAGACGGCTCTCTGAACCTGAATCCGAACAGTCTGACCGTTGCCGAGGCGTATGGCGAGCCCGCTCTGAAGAAAGCACAGGCATACGACCGCTTTCAGTTTGTCCGCAACGGCTTTTTCTGCGCCGACAGCAAGGATTCGGCAGAGGGGGCGCCGGTGTTCAACCGCATTGTGTCCTTAAAGAGCTCCTTCAAGCTGCCCAGGGCATAAGGAAAGTATTATCTGAGGCATCATACATCCATGGGTGCCGGGGTCAGGCGTCCTTCTGACCCTGGTATCATCCGTGATGTGTATGGTGCTTTTTTTGTGCCGATTTTACGGCAGACAGGAAATATAAATGGAATTGATGTTTGCATTTAATCCGAAAGACGGAAGGCATCTTTACGAGCAGCTTTATATTTACCTGCGGAATGAAATCCGAAGCGGGCATCTTCACCCGGGGGAGCGGCTCCCTTCAACAAGACAGCTGGCCGCTGCATTGAAAATTGCCCGCACTACGGTTGAGCTTGCCTATGAACAGCTGGAGGAAGAGGGCTATCTTGTGATCCGCAGGGGGAGCGGTGCCTATGTCTGCGAAATCACCAACATTCCGGATTTGAGGGGAGAGAATTCTTCCGAATGGCTTCTTTTGTCTGACGGACAGCCCGCAGCTGATTCCGCAGCTGATTCTGCAGCCGACAAAAGCTGCATTGATTTCTCCCCTCGCAGCATTGATATGTCGGCTTTTCCCTATGCCACCTGGAGAAGAATATTGAGGGGAATCCTGACAGGAGACCGGTCGGAGCTGTTTCACCGGGGGGATCCGAGGGGAGATGAAGAGCTTCGGAGCACCATTGCCCGATATTTGCATCTGTCGAGAGGCTGCCATTGCCATGCGGGACAGATTCTCATCGGTGCAGGAAATGATTACCTTCTGATGGTTCTGGCCATGGTGCTGGGAGGACAGGAAACGATGGCAGAGCAGACCGTGCGGCAGACGGAGCCTGTCCGCCGCATTGCGATGGATGAGTTTACCTATCTTCGCGCGGCAGAGGTGATGCGGGGGATGGGGTATACCGTCGTGCCTGTTCCCGGCGATCATCAGGGAATGGATGTGCATGCACTGGAGGAGTCCGGGGCAGAGCTGGTTTATGTGATGCCGACGAGACAGTTTCCTACAGGGCAAATGATGCCGTATCCCAGAAGGGCGGCACTTTTGTCCTGGGCGGCAGGCGGCGAAAACCGCTACATCATCGAGGATGATTACGACTCCGAGTTCAAATACCGCGGCCGTCCGGTGCCCTCCCTGCAGTCAGCCGATGAAAACGGCCATGTGATCTACATGGGAACCTTCTCCAAGGCCATTGCGCCTGCCATCCGCATCAGCTATCTGATCCTTCCGGAACGCCTCCTTCCGGTATTCCGCAAAAGGGCGGGCTTTCTGTCCTGTACGGTGCCGAGACTGGATCAGGCCGTGCTGAATGAGTTTATCCGCGACGGATATTTTGAACGATATCTGAATCGCATGCGAAACCGATATAAGGCGAAGCATGATCGCCTGCTGGAGCTGCTGGAGCCTTTGGAGGACCGCTTTGTCATTGCCGGCCAGGGGGCCGGTCTTCATCTGATCCTGCAGGCGGGAAGCGGCGAAGATCAACCGGCGCAGGCTCCGACAGAGAGGGCTCCGACAGAGAAGGCTCCGCTGGGGAAGATTTCGACAGGGAAGGCTCCGACGGAACAGGAGCTGGTGGAGCGTGCCCGAAAGAGAGGCGTGAGAGTATACGCAATGGCGGAGCAGCGTCTGCCGGAGGCAAGGGAACGGGAGAGGGAAGCGAAGCCCTGCGGCAAGGCGACCGTTCTCCTTGGCTTTGCCTCGTTGACGGATGAGGAAATGAGGACCGGCATAGAGGCGCTGAAGGAAGCGTGGGATTTTCGGGACGGCGTGCGGCAGACAGAGGCATCGAAATCCGACACATAAACGCCGTGAAAATGCACGTTTTATCATCACTTCTTCCATAAAAACAAGGCAAAATACTGAAAATGCCCGCAAGACATAGTCCTGAGGGCATTTTCTATGCATAAAAACAGCACACAAAATGAAAAATACCTATTGAAAAAGTGCAAGAGGGATAGTACACTGTATTTAGTTAATCAAGTTAATTAACTTATTACAAAGGCGTTGACATGGTTTCAGGTACGGCAAGGAAGGGAGAAATAAGGGGGGAATTCAGGACATGGAACATTTAGCGTTTACACTCATCACATTTGCTTTGTTCACGATTCTGGTGGCAGTCGTATCCGCCAAAATTGTGGCAAACAGTGACGATCAGAAAACGGCCAAGGGATATTTCCTGGCCGGCAACGGTCTGAGCGGCGTGTTCATCGCCGGCTCAATGCTTCTGACCAATCTTTCGGCGGAGAATCTTGTAGGACTCGCGGGACAGTCCTATGCCGCCAACATGTCGGGCATGGCCTGGGAGGCAACGGCGGTGATTGCCACGATCGTAATGGCATTTATTTTCCTGCCGCTTTATCTGAGAAAGGGCTACACCACACTTCCGGAGTTCATGGAGGAGCGCTACGGTGTCGGCGTCAGGCGGCTGACCTCGATGCTGTTTCTGGTGGGGTATCTCATCATCGGCATTCCGGTATGTCTGTATGCGGGAGCCATCGCCTTCAACCAGATTTTTGATCTGAATGCCATCTTCGGCATCAGCACACAGGCGGGTCTCACCATCCTCATCGTGCTGGTGGGTGTCATCGGAGCTCTTTACGCAGTGCTGGGAGGTCTGAAGGCGGTAGCGGTTTCCGATACCATTAACGGCATCCTTCTGATTGCAGGCTCTTTGGCGGTTGTGATCTGCGGCTTCTGTGCAGTCGGCAGCACAAAGGCAGACGGAGGATTTTTTGCAGGTGTCAGCTATGTGCTGGAGAACAATTACGATCAGCTCAATGCCATCGGCTCCAAGACAGACCCCGTGCCGTTTGCCTGCATCTTCACCGGCATGCTTCTTGCAA
The DNA here is from genome assembly GCA_964461705.1 of uncultured Sarcina sp. Taxonomy (GTDB): domain Bacteria; phylum Bacillota; class Clostridia; order Lachnospirales; family Lachnospiraceae; genus CAG-791. The sequence continues at coordinate 11,325 of CAYXAN010000022.1, forward strand.
ACCTGTTTTACTGGGGTACGAATCAGGTGCTGATTCAGAGAGCTCTCGGAGCGAAGAATCTGAAGGAGGGTCAGAAGGGCGTGCTGCTGTCCGGCTTTTTGAAGATGCTGGTGCCTTTCCTTCTGGTGATCCCGGGAGTCATTGCGGCAGCCCTGATCGGGGACGGACTGGAGAGCAAGGACTTTGCTTATCCTACGCTGGTGGCAAGATCCCTTCCGTGGCCGATCGTCGGACTGTTCTGCGCAGCGCTGTTCGGCTCGATCATTTCCACCTATAACTCGTTTTTGAATGCGGCCTCCACGGTTTTCATGGTCGATATTTACAAGCCCATCTTTAACCCGACGCTGTCGGAGGAGAAAACCGTCAAGTATGCCAAGAATGTAGGATGGCTGTTCGCTGCCTTTTCCATCTGCGTTTCACCGTTTCTGCAGGTGATGTCCACCGGCCTGTATGACTTTGGGCGAAGCTTCACCGGCTTTTACAACATCCCCATCATCACGATGGTTCTGGTCGGAATGTTCTCCAAGAGGGGGTCAAGGCTGGGCGCTTATATTGCGACCGGATGGCATGTGTTCTTCTATTCAGGCTATAAATTCTGGTTCCGGCATATTGACACGCCGCTGACCAATACGATCTGCGGGATCAACTACATGCACATTTACGCAATTTCCTTCCTGGTGATGCTTCTGATCATCTGGGTTTGCGCCAAAATTGCGCCCAACGACAAGGAGTTTGATGTCGGCAGCACAAAGGATGCAAGCTATGATATGACGCCCTGGGCAAGAAGAAAGTCGGTGGCCGTATGGCTCGTTTCCTTCCTTGTCTACGAGTACTTTATCTTCTCCAAGGCCGGCATCGCCACGGCAGATAAAAGCCTGACACGGATCGGAATTGTGACTCTGATCTTTGCAGTGGAGTCCGTAATATGCCTCGCGGCGGCACGCAGAGCCGATAAGGACGAGAAGAGTGCCTGATAAGCGGTGAAAAAGACACAGAAAACGACTACAGCAAACCTTAACAGGAGAAGACAACATGGACTTGACATGGGATCAGCATTCGATGGTCTTGAAAAAGGACGGGCTCGCCATTCTGTCCCATTCTGACGAAGAGCCGATGCTTTACGCAGGCTGCGGTCAGGAATCGGTGGACATGTACCGCGGAAATTTTCGGATTGAGGATTATCTCGTGGAAAGGAGAGGCCTGCGGCTTCAGAGTGTGCAGGAGGCAAAGGACGGCCTTCATCTTAACTTTGATGGAATGATATCGGCACTGGCAAGGCTGGATAAGGATGTGTTTACGATCCGTTTTCAATCCCTTGATGCATCCGTCGACCGGTTTTGGCTGCGTGTTCGTTCCGATGCCGGGGAGAAATGCTACGGCCTTGGGGAGCAGATGTCCTATTTTAACCTCAAGGGGAGACATTTTCCGATATGGACGTCAGAGCCTGGCGTCGGACGGGACAAGAGCACCTATGTGACCTGGCGGTCCGATGTGGAGAACAAGGCCGGGGGAGATTACTACAACACCAACTACCCGGAGCCGACCTTTGTTTCGAGCAGGCATTACTACCTGCATGCGGATTCGACGGCATATGCCGATTTCGATTTCCGGTATG
>CAYXAN010000023.1:0-12395 GCA_964461705.1 uncultured Sarcina sp.
GTGCGATCCACCGGAGGTTTCTAAGGAAACGCTGATTTAATCAGCGTTTCCTTAGAAACAGAACAGGAGCAGGCACATTGGACAACACACAGAATACGGAACAATACCAGGGGCGCATCCGTGTTGCCTTGGACGGGATGGGAGGGGACAATGCTCCCGGCGAAATCGTCAAGGGCGCGGTGAATGCCGTCAAGGAGCTGGATCAGGTGCAGGTTCTTCTGCTGGGAGATGAAAAGCTGCTGCAGGAGGAGCTTGCACAGTACGAATATCCCGCGGATCGCATCACTCTGATTCCCACGACGGAGGTCATTGAGATGGCGGAGCCGCCGGTCAATGCCATTCGTACCAAGAAGGATTCCTCCATCGTCCGGGGAATGAAAATGGTTCACGGCAAGGAGGCCGATGCGTTCGTGACAGCCGGCTCCTCCGGCGCGACGCTGGTGGGAGGGCAGCTCCTGGTGGGCAGGATTCGCGGGATTGAGAGGCCGCCGCTGGCTTCTTTGCTGCCGACCTCCAAGGGACCGGTGCTGCTGCTCGACTGCGGAGCCAATGTGGATGCCAGGTCCTCCCAGCTGGTGCAGTTTGCCCAGATGGGATCCATTTATATGGAAAATGTCGTCGGCATCAGGAATCCTCGCGTGGCCCTGTTCAACATCGGTGTCGAGGAGGAAAAGGGCAATGCCCTGGTAAAGGAGACCTATCCGAAGCTGAAGGAGCTGGGTGAGCAGGGAGCGCTTCGTTTTATCGGCAACATTGAGGCGCGGGACATTCCTGCGGGGGGTGCGGATGTCGTTGTCTGCGATGCCTTTACGGGAAATGCGATTTTGAAGATGTATGAGGGAGTGGCCTCCACGCTTCTGCATGAAATCAAGGGAGCACTGCTGTCCACACTGACAGGAAAGCTGGGCGGTCTTCTGATCAAGCCGTCCCTGAAAACGGTGCTTCGCAAATTTGATGCCAGCTCCTACGGCGGAGCGCCGCTTCTTGGCCTGACAGGACTTGTGGTCAAGACCCACGGCAGCGCCACCGCCATCGAGGTGCAGCATTCCATTGAGCAGTGCATCACCTTCCAGAAGGCAGACATCAACGGACAGTTCAGGGAGCGAATGCACCTTGAAGGCGCATTGCATTGAGGGAAGGAAAAGGCATCTGCTTCACACCCGCATCTCGAATTTGGATACTCGATGCGGCTAAACAGGAAAAGATTCTTAAACACAGGACACAGGGAACAGGTCCCAAACGCAGGGAGGAAAATGACATGGATGAGGATATGAAGAAGCTGACAGGCATTATTGCGGATGTGCTGAATGTGGATCCGAATGAAATTACGCTGGATACGACCTTTACGGATGACCTTGGCGCGGATTCTCTGGATCTGTATCAGATCCTGATGGGGATTGAGGAGGAATACGGCATCAGTGTTCCTCAGGAGCAGACCGAGAACATTTCCACCGTTGCGGAGGCACTGGAGCTCATCCGAAATGCGACCGGAGCAAACGAATGACAGGGCAGGAGAGGCCCAAGACACAGGAGCTGGAAGGGCGCATCGGCTACACCTTTCATGACCGGTATCTGCTGGAATGCGCACTGACGCACACCTCCTATGCCAACGAGCAGAAGATCCGCCGCTATCAGGATTACGAGCGGCTGGAATTTCTCGGGGATGCCGTTCTGGAAATGGTGTCCAGTGAGTTTTTGTATGACCGCTATCCCGAAAAGAAGGAGGGAGAGCTGACCAAGATCCGCGCTTCGCTGGTATGTGAGCCGGCCCTTGCCTTTTGTGCAAGGGATCTGGATCTGGCTCGCTTCATCCGTCTGGGAAGAGGGGAGGAAGCCGGCGGCGGCAGGAGGAAGGCATCCATCGTTTCGGATGTGATGGAGGCCATCATTGGCGCCATGTATCTGGACAGCCGCGATGTGGCGGTGCCCAGGGGGTTTATTCTGCAGTTTATACTGTCGGATCTGGAGGGAAAGCTTCTGTTCTATGATGCCAAGTCGATTCTGCAGGAGCACTGTCAGAAGGCGGGAAGGAGCCTTTCCTATGAGGTGATCCGCGAGGAGGGTCCCTGTCATGAGCGGGTATACACGGTCGATGCGCTGATTGGCGGGCAGAAAACAGCAGAGGGGAACGGGCACTCCAAGAAAGCGGCGGAGCAGGATGCGGCCTACAAGACGCTCCTTGCCATGAAGAACGAAAAAGGAAATAAATGTATTTAAAGAGTATTGAGATTCAGGGCTTTAAGTCCTTCGCAAACAAGATCAAGCTGGACTTTCACAACGGCTTTACCGCCATCGTGGGGCCGAACGGCTCCGGCAAATCAAACGTGGCGGATGCGGTTCGCTGGGTACTGGGCGAACAGAGGGTGAAGCAGCTTCGGGGCGGCTCCATGCAGGACGTGATTTTCTCCGGAACGGAGTTAAGAAAGCCCCTGTCCTCAGCCTATGTGGCCATTACCTTTGACAATTCGGATCACACGCTCCCGGTGGACTACCAGGAGGTGACCGTGGCAAGGCGGCTGTACCGCAGCGGGGAAAGCGAATATCTCCTGAACAATGTGCAGGTGCGTCTTCGCGACGTGCAGGAGCTGTTTTACGATACCGGAATCGGCAAGGAGGGCTACTCCATCATCGGGCAGGGTCAGATCGAACGCATCCTGTCCGATAAGCCGGAGGATCGAAGAGAGCTGTTTGACGAAGCGGCAGGCATTGTGAAATTCAAGCGCCGCAAGGAAACCTCCCTGAAAAAGCTCGAAAATGAGAAGGCCAATCTGGTGCGGGTCAGCGATATCTTGTCCGAGCTGGAGCGGCAGGTGGGTCCTCTGGAGAAGCAGGCGCAAAAGGCGCAGGTTTATCTGAAGGCGCACGAGGAGCTGATGAACCTGGATGTCAATCTCTTCCTTCTGCAGAATAAGGAAACCATGGCCCGCCTGGAGGAGCTCAAGCAGACGCTGGAGAACACCAAGGGCGAGCTGGCACAGACGCAGCAGCGGTTTGAGACGTCAAAGACAACCTACGAGCAGATCGGAACCGGGTTAGAGGAACTGGAGACGGTCATCGAGACCGCAAGGAACGACATTGCCCACAGCAATATTCTGAAAAATCAGCTGGAGACCCAGATCAAGGTGACGGAGGAGTCCATCCGTTCCATGAGCGGGAATGCGGAGCATTTCCGAACCAGGGAGGAGTCTGTCCAAGGACAGATCGAGGAAAAAAAGGCGGAGCGCTCCTCTATGGCCCGGGGCAAGGATACCATTGACGAAAGAATGCAGACGCTTCAGGCCGAAAAGGAACGCGCCCGGGAGGAGCTGGACGCGGTGCAGGAAAGCCAGCGGCAGATCAGCGATGAGGTGGACCGCAAGCGTTCTGAGCTGCTGGAGACGGTGAACAGCCGCGGAACCATTAAGGCCAAAATGGCGGCCATGAATACCCGGCGGGAGCAGTATGAGCTGCGTAAGTCCGAGCTGACCTCGAAGCTGGTGCGCGCCTCCAGCGATGAGGCCGAATACGATCGGGAGCTGGAGCGCCTCAGGAATGTTTTCGAACAGGTCGCAGGAGAGGCTGCGGATCTTGGTGATCGTCAGAAGGAGCTGGAGCAGCAGATTGCGGAGCGAAAGGGCATCCTTTCCGGCGCAGACGAAAGGCTCCGGGCAGCGCAGGCCGAGTACCATCAGGAAAAATCCAGACTGGACGCCCTGGCCAATCTGACGGAGCGCTATGAGGGCTTCGGCGGAAGCGTCAAAAGGGTCATGGAGCAGAAGGAGCGGGAGCCCGGCCTTGTCGGCGTCGTGGCGGATCTGATCAAAACAGAGCCCAAATACGAGACGGCCATCGAGACAGCCCTCGGCGGCAGCATTCAGAACATCGTCACCAACGATGAGAGCACGGCAAAGCGGATGATCAGCCTTTTGAAGAGGGAAAAGGCGGGACGCGCCACCTTCCTTCCGCTTACGGCCATCCGCAATAACCAGGGCTTTAATATGATGGGAGCCCTGAAGGAGAGAGGCGTCATCGGGCTGGCGGATACGCTGGTTCGAACCGCGCCGGAGTACCGGGATGTCGCAAGATCCCTTCTGGGACGCGTTCTTGTGGTGGATCAGTACGATCATGCGGTAGAGATCTCCCGCAAATATCAGCAGAAAATCCGCATGGTGACGCTGGAGGGCGAGATGTTCATGCCGGGCGGCGCCATCAGCGGCGGCGGCTTTCGCAACAGCTCCAATCTTCTTGGCAGGCGCCGGGAGATGACGGAGCTGGAAAAGCGCATTAAGGAGCTGCGTACCTCCATGGAGAAGCTGGAGGATGACATCGCCAAAGCCAAGGAGGAAAGGAACCGGCTTCGCGCCGAGCAGGAATCCGTCCGGGTCCGGCTGCAGGCCAAATTCATTGAGCAGAATACGGCGCGCATGAATATTTCCGCCCAGGAGCAGCGCAAGCAGGAATCGGAGCAGGGCTATGAGGCACTTCGGGAGGAAAACCTTTCGATCGAGGACATCCGGCGGGAGTTGGAAAAGGAGGAGCAGGAGCTGACAGCGCAGCTGGCTGCCTCCGAGCAGATCGAACGGGAGGCCGATGCCGCCATCGAGGAGCGAAACAGCTGGCTGTCCGCCTTGCGTGACGACGAGGATAAGAAGCTTGCAGTGGTCCAGAAGTGGGACATGGAGCTGCAGAAGGAGCGGCAGAAGCAGGCCTTTGAGGAACAGGAGCTTTCCCGTGTGGACGCGGAGCTTCGCCGTCTTGATGCGGAGCTGCAGGAAATCCGCAGCAGCATTCAGCAGGGCGATCTGGACATAGAGGACAAAAAGAGGAACATCGAGACCCTGAAGCGTACCATGGAGGATGCACACGCCAGACTTCAGGAAAAGCAGGAGCTTCTTGAGAAAAGCCAGGAGCAGAAAACCGAGCTGACAGGGAAGCAGAAGGAGGCTCTTGCGGAAAGGGAGCAGCTCTCCGAGGAGAAGGCGCAGCTGGACAAGGAGGTATTCCGCCTAAGCGAGCTGGCCGGTAAGGCGGAGGAAACCCTGGAGCGCCAGATCAATTACCTCTGGAGCGAGTATGAGCTGACGCCCTCGCAGGCGGCAGAGCGCAAGGATGATGCGATGACGGATCTGCCTTGGATGAAGAGCCGGGCAGAGGAGCTCAAGAAGCAGATTCGTGGCCTTGGCAGCGTCAACGTCAATGCCATTCAGGAATATCAGGAAATTAAAGAACGCTATACCTTCCTTAAGGATCAGCACAGCGATCTGACGGCAGCGGCGCAGTCCCTCGAGAAAATTGTCGAGGAGCTGGATGTGCAGATGCGCAGGCAGTTCAAGCAGCAGTTTGCGCGGATTCAGGAGGAGTTCGACAAGGTCTTCAAGCAGCTGTTCGGCGGCGGCTCCGGCAAGCTGGAGCTGATGGAGGACGCGGACATTCTGACGGCCGGCGTCCGTGTCATTGCGCAGCCGCCGGGCAAAAAGCTGGTGAATATGATGCAGATGTCGGGCGGAGAGAAATCCCTGACGGCCATCTCCCTCCTGTTTGCCATTCAGAATCTGAAGCCGTCGCCCTTCTGCCTTCTGGACGAGATCGAGGCGGCGCTGGATGAGAGCAATGTGGCACGGTACGCCGATTATCTGCGAAAGCTCACGGACAATACGCAGTTTATCGTCATCACTCACCGGCGGGGTACCATGGACCGGGCCGATCGCCTGTACGGCATTACCATGCAGGAAAAGGGAGTCTCCACGCTGGTTTCGGTCAGCCTGATTGACGAAAAGGAGCTGGCCTCCTAAGACATGTTGGGAAAACGCCGGGAAAACGTCGGGAGAGTGCGGTGAACAGCGTTTCCTAGGGCAGAGAGGATATACATGGCAGAGCAGGAACGGAAGCAGGGCTTTTTTGCCCGATTAAAAAGCGGACTGACCAAGACGCGGGACAATATTGTGTCCGGCATGAATCAGGTGTTTGCCGGTCATCGCGCCATTGATGATGAGTTCTATGAGGAGCTTGAGGAAATCATGATCATGGGCGATATGGGCGTGCAGACGACCGATCGGATCCTCGGGCGGCTTCGGGAGCAGGTGAAGGAGCAGCACATCAAGGAGCCGGCGGATTGCCGGCAGCTTCTCATTGATGACATCCGGGAGCAGATGCATGTCGCGGAGGATGCCTATGCCTTTGAGGAGGAGCCGTCCGTCGTGCTCATCATCGGCGTCAACGGCGTCGGAAAGACGACCTCCGTCGGCAAGCTGGCCGCAAGCTATAAGGCAAAGGGCAAAAAGGTTCTGATTGCCGCCGCCGACACCTTTCGTGCGGCGGCCTATGACCAGCTGAAGGTCTGGGCGGAAAGAGCGGGAGTGGATATGATCTCCGGCGCCGAGGGCGCAGATCCCGCGAGCGTCGTTTACGACGCGGTCAGTGCGGCGAAGGCGCGGCATACGGATCTTCTTCTGTGCGACACGGCGGGGCGGCTGCACAACAAGAAGAATCTGATGAATGAGCTGGAGAAGATAGGTCGCATCATTTCCCGGGAGTTCCCGGAGGCCAAACGGGAAAATCTTGTCGTTCTGGATGCGGCCACGGGACAGAACGCGTTGTCCCAGGCAAGAGAGTTTGCACAGGTGACAGAGCTTACGGGGATCATTCTGACCAAGATGGACGGATCCGCCAAGGGCGGCATCGCCATCGCCATTGAATCAGAGCTTGGCATCCCGGTGAAGTACATCGGCGTCGGCGAGCAGCCGGAGGATCTGCAGCGCTTCGATCCGGACGAGTTTGTCAGAGCCCTTTTCGACGTCGAGGAAGAGGATCTTAAGAAGGCAGGCGCAGGCAGCGACGCTAAGAAGGCAGGCGCAGGCAGCGACGCTGCCTTGGGTGCAAACGACAGGGCTTTCACTTCAGATGCCGGTTCGGGCGCTGGTCCGGATGATGCTTCATCTGCTGCTTCGGCGGCTGCCTCGACTGATCCGAATGCAGCCTCGGCAGGCGCAGCGACGGACGAAGCAGAAGAGGAGGATCCCTGGGCATTTTTTGCGGCCAAGCAGAACGAAAAGAACGGACGGCAGTGAGAAACAGCAGAAACAGAAACGGCAAAGAAAACGGACGGCAGCATGGGAAAAGCGACACCTCGAAAATCCAATCAGAAAGAGTCCACGGAGAAAAAGGAGACCTTTTTGCCCGGTTCTGTCAGGAGAGGGCAGGGGAAAAGGCATCTTCTGTACGAGATCAATCTTTTTATCCTGTGTACGATCACCCTGCTGGCACTGGCGTGCGCTGTCTTTTTTATTGTAAAGGAGCGGAAGGCGGTGCAGGAGCAGCAGCGCCTTTTGGCACAGCTGGATGCTCTGGAGGGGACGACCAAGACGCTTTATACCCAAAGCGAGGTGGAGGAAAAAGAGGAAGCGGCCCGGGCAGAGGGTGCCGCCAGGGAGCAGAATAACATCAAGATGCAGATTCAGTCCGACATGGAATCCGGCGGAAGCACTGCGGCGATGCTGCGGAAGCTCTTTGACGATGATGTGGTGGTAGTCAGCGGCGGCAAGTATTATTTCTATCCGACCCTGAACTCGGTAAAGAAAAACTCCCTTCGGTCCGAGGATTTCAGCCTCAGCGATGACGGACGGCTGCAGTACACAGGCTCGGATTCGGTGAGCCTTCAGTCGGGAATCGATGTCTCCGAGAAAAATGAGGAGATCAACTGGAGCGCCGTGGCAGAGGATGATATCGGCTTTGTCATGGTCAGTGCCGGCGGACTGTCGGACAAGGACGGCAGGCAGGACGATAAGCAAGGCAACAGGCAGGATGGGAAAATTCGCGATGACGAGCGGATGGAGGACAATATTTCCGGTGCATATGAGGCGGGACTTCATGTGGGAATTTATTATCTGCTGGGAGCGGATTCGCAGGAGGAGGCCGAAGAAGAGGCGGAGCATTTGATCCTTCGATTGTCTGATTATAAGGACAAGATCACCTATCCGGTGGCTGTATGGGCAAATCGATATCAAAGTGAGGACAGCACCGCAGGCGTCAGCAAAAGCGAGTGGACCGGCTGCGTGGACGCCTTCTGCAGAGCCATCGAGGAGGCCGGCTACAGGACCATGATTTACGGCAATCTGGCGTCCTTTGTCATGAGCCTTGATCTTGAGCAGCTCGAAAACGATGACAAATGGATTGCCAACACCGGTGCGGGCCTGTATTTCCCCTATCAGTTCAGCATGTGGCAGTACTCGACAACCGGGACAGTGCAGGGAATCTCCACGGAGGTGGGTCTGGATGTAAGCCTGACGGTGGGGTAGACCTCGGTTCCTTCGCCGGCCTCCGGCAGGATTCACTGCCGGTCAGCACCGGAACAGCCGCAAAATGACGTCAGGAGAAAGCTAAGAGAAGGGTCAGGAGAAAGCCAGGAAAAGAGCCAGGAGAAAGCCGGCTGCATGTCAAGATAAAATGCTTGACACGCAGCCGCTTGCTGTGTAGTATAGTCAAGTAATTTGCGTCGTTTCATTTAGAGGTGCGGTCGTGGAGCAGATTGTCGAGCAGGGCATGTTGTATGATTTCTATGGCTCGCTTTTGACGGGACACCAGCAGGAAATCTATGAAATGGTGGTGTACCGGAATTTGTCCCTCAATGAAATCGCGGAACAGAAGGGCATCAGCAAACAGGCTGTATCGGATCTGATTCGACGTGCGACCGCGCAGATGCGGTGGTACGAGGAACGGCTTGGCCTGATGGAACGGTTCCGGAGGATTCGGCGCAGGTGCGACGCGCTGGTGGAGCTTACGGAATCTGTGGAATCGGCGGAATGGTCAGGCGCGGTAGGACCGGCAGAATCGGCGGATACGGCAGGGAATATGACAGAGCCGACAGATGCGGCAGGAAATGCAATGAAGTCGGCGGGTGCAGGGAAGACGGCTTCGGAAGAGGCGGTTCTGCATCGGATTCGGGAACTGGCAGAGAGCATCCGGCAGGATCTTTGAAGGGTTTGCGAGTATGGCGTTTGAGAGCTTATCGGAGAAATTGAATCGGGCCTTTTCCAAACTGCGCGGAAAGGGAAAGCTGACGGAGAAGGATGTTCAGGAGGCCTTGAAGGAAGTGAAGATGGCACTTCTGGAGGCTGATGTGAACTTCCGCGTGGTCAAGCAGTTCATTGCCTCCATTCAGGAGCGTGCCATCGGCTCCGAGGTCATGAACGGTCTGAATCCGGCTCAGCAGGTCATCAAGATCGTCAACGAGGAGATGATTGCGCTGATGGGCTCCGAGACAACGGAGATTGCCTTTCAGCCGGGGAAAGCCATCACGGTGATCATGATGGCCGGACTTCAGGGCTCCGGTAAGACGACCACCGCCTCCAAGCTGGCAGGGAAGCTCAAGACAAAGGGCAGGCACCCTCTTCTGGCGGCTCTGGACGTTTATCGGCCCGGTGCAATCAGGCAGCTGCAGGTCAACGGTGAGAAGGTCGGGATTCCTGTTTTCGAGATGGGAGATTCCAAGGATCCGGTGGACATCGCCAAGGCGGCCTATGCCCATGCACAGAAAAATCATTATGATGTGCTCTTTCTGGACACGGCGGGCCGTCTTCAGATCGATGAAGAGATGATGGAGGAGCTTCAGAGGATCAAGGAAGCGATGGAGGTGCATCAGACCATTCTGGTGGTGGATGCCATGACGGGTCAGGAAGCGGTAAATGTCGCAAAGACCTTTGACGAAAAGGTCGGGGTAGACGGCGTCATTCTGTCCAAGATGGACGGCGACACCCGGGGCGGCGCGGCACTGTCCGTCAAGGCAGTGACCGGCAAGCCCATTTTATATGTCGGTATGGGGGAAAAGCTTTCCGATCTGGAGCAGTTCTATCCGGATCGCATGGCCTCCCGTATCCTCGGCATGGGGGATGTGCTGACGCTGATTGAGAAGGCACAGGAAAATCAGACAGAGGAGGACGAGAAACGGAGCCGGGAAATGGCCTCCAAGCTCGGCAAGGGAAAGTTTGATTTTACCGACTATCTGGAAGCGATGAATCAGATGCGCAGGATGGGAGGGTTGTCCAGTATTCTCGGAATGATGCCCGGAATGGGAATCAGCAAGGATCAGCTGGAGAGCGCCGTGGATGAGAAAAAGATGGCAAGGATGGAAGCCATTGTCCTTTCTATGACACCGGAGGAAAGAGCCAATCCGAAGCTTTTGACGCCGCAGCGCAAGTACCGTATCGCCAAGGGCTCCGGCAACGACATCGCAGATGTCAACCGTTTCATCAAGCAGTTTAAGCAGATGCAGGAACTGGTGAAAAAGATGGGCGGCATGAAAAAGCGCCGGCACGGCAATCCGTTCGGCGGCCTCGGAGGTCTTGGCGGCCCGGGAGGCGGCTTGCCGGGAATGGGGGGCTTCGGACGGCGCGGAGGCTTTCCGTTCTAAGGAAACGTTTTCATCAGCGTTTTTCTGATGAAGCTTTGTCCGATTTTTATACAGGTAACTTCAGACAACATGTCTGTGTTATAAATGCTTGATAACAAGCGAATAGACAAATACAATCTTTATTTCAGGAGGAGATAATCATGGTTAAGATCAGACTTGCAAGAATTGGTGAGAAGAGAGTTCCGGTATACCGTATCGTGGTTCAGGAGGCATCTGTGCCGAGAAACGGCAAGGCCATTGATTCCATCGGCTACTATGACCCCAACACGGAGCCTGCAACCATCAAGGTTGATCTGGAGAAGGCAAACGAGTGGATCAAGAAGGGTGCGCAGCCTACGGATGTTGTTAAGAAGCTGATGAAGAACGCAGCAAAGGCTAACTAATCCATACTTTTCTAGGTAACAGTGATTGGCAACCGGAAAAGAGGATTCGATGATGAAGGAACTGGTTGAAGTGATTGCAAAATCTCTGGTGGAACATCCGGAGGAGGTTGCAGTCAGAGAGAGAACCGAGGGGAAGGTCATCAAGGTGGATCTGTATGTTGCCCCTGTGGATATGGGAAAGGTCATCGGTCGACAGGGCCGGATTGCAAAGTCCATCCGCACTGTTGTCAAGGCGGCGGCCACCAGCCGGAATGTGATGGTTGACGTGAACATCGATTCCACGGACATGCTGAAGGCAGACGATGCGGCAGCTGCCATGGGAGAAGCGGTACAGACGGCGGAATGAAATAGTGAGATGAGGAAGGCTTATGACGGAGCAGTTTCAGGTTGGTGTCATTGCGGGCACGCACGGCGTGCGGGGAGATGTGAAGGTTTTTCCCACAACCGATGATCCGAAGCGGTTCCGCAGGCTAAAGAGCGTCTTCCTTACCTTTCGCAGGGTGACAACGGAGCACGAGGTCAGTAATGTCCGCTTTCAGGGGAAATTTGTGATTCTGCATCTGTCCGGTATCGATACGCCGGAGGAGGCAAGAAATTATCGAAACCTTCCCCTGATGATTGACCGTAAGGATGCGGCTCCGCTTCCGGAGGGCCGGTGGTATATTCCGGACCTGATCGGCCTGAAGGTTATGGAGGAGGACGGCAGTGTCCTCGGCACGCTGACGGATGTGCTGCAGACCGGCGCAAACGATGTGTATGAGGTTCACACAGAGGACAGGGAAGAGATTCTGATTCCCGCAACCTATGAGTGCGTTCTGCAGGTGGAGCCGGAGGAAGGCTTCATGGTGGTTCACCTTCTGCCGGGACTGAGGGAGCTGCAGAGAAAATGAATTTTCATATTCTAACGCTCTTCCCGGATATGGTGGCAGACGGGCTGCATACTAGCATTCTGGCCCGCGCGGCCGAAAAGGGGCTGATCAGCATTCAGGCCGTCAATATTCGGGATTATACAAACAACAAGCACGGAAAGGTGGATGATTACATCTACGGCGGCGGCGCCGGACTTCTGATGCAGGCGCAGCCGGTATACGATGCGTGGAAAGCTGTCGAAGATGGGATCCGGAGCCGTCGAAGAGAAGGCAGCGCAGGCGGCGACTTTGAGAGAACCCGGGTGGTTTACCTGACGCCGGTGGGACGTACCTTTCATCAGGAAATGGCCGAGGAGCTGTCCCGTGAGGAGGATCTGATCCTTCTGTGCGGCCATTACGAGGGCATTGATGAACGGGTGGTTGAGGAGATTGTGACAGATCCGGTCTCCATCGGCGATTTTGTCCTGACGGGAGGCGAGCTTCCTGCCATGATGATTGTGGATGCCGTGTCCCGGCTTATTCCGGGAGTTCTGGGAAATGAGGTGTCGGCCGAGACGGATTCATTTCAGAACGGACTTCTGGAGTATCCGCAGTATTCCAGACCGGAGGAATGGATGGGACGCAAGGTCCCGGAAATTTTGCTGTCCGGAGATCACGCCAAGGTGGATGCCTGGCGTCTGGAGCAGTCCCTGGAACGGACCAGACAGCTTCGGCCGGAGCTGTACGAGGCATGGATGGAGGAGCATCCGCCGCAATTGT
>CAYXAN010000024.1:0-620 GCA_964461705.1 uncultured Sarcina sp.
GCAAATGCCAGAAAGATTAATGTAATGACAGCCGGGCTCATAACTCCCCTCCTTGGTATCGGTTCACTGCCGTGATGCCTTTTTGGCGGCTCCGGGCAGTGAACATTTTCGTTGTGATTCGGTTGTAGCAAAGGTGATACGGCCATATCGTTTGCTGTTCTTGTCTTCATCATAGTTACTGCCGAGCATAATGTACATTTGGATTAATTGACGTCAGTATAGCTTTTGCCTATACTGAAACAGAGTGGGAAAAGATGGGATAAAGCACGACCGCGCCGACCTGACCGCCGTGCGGATTCCGCACGGATCCCGGAAACGCAGAGGAAGGCGCTCACGCGCCCAAGGAGGAAGCCATGACCCTGACACAACTGGAGTATTTCTGCACGGTTTGCCGCTACCACAGCATCACCCGGGCCGCAGAGGCTCTGTATGTTTCCCAGCCAACCATCTCCGCCTCTATCCGGGATCTGGAGAAGGAATTCCACCTGCGTCTGTTCAACCACGGGCGAAACCGGATCCTGCTGACCAAGGATGGAGAGGACTTCTATCAACGGGCGGAATACATCCTGCGGCAGACGCAGGAGCTGTACGCCGATTTTTCGAACATTGAGGCACACCGG
>CAYXAN010000024.1:630-12363 GCA_964461705.1 uncultured Sarcina sp.
TCTGTGTAGCACCTGACGATTTCAACGTAAACCAGCTGCCCCATGATCAGCACGGTGTTCTTCCCCCGTGTGACCAATCTTTTTCAGGAGCAGTACAGCATCCCTATTCAGCTTCTGGAATACGGATCTCTCCGCGCCAGAACGCTTCTGGACGCCGAGCAGCTGGACGTGGCCATGGCCAATCTGGATTTCTACAATCTGGACAAATACAACAGCTATGTCATGATGGAGGATCGTTCGGTGTATTGTGTCGGAAGGACACATCGATATGCAAACGCGTCGGTTATTACCATGGATATGCTTAAGGATGAACCGATCATCCTGTTCAATACGGATTCTGTGCAGACCCAGACCGTGACCGCACGGCTCCGCTCCGCCGGGATCACGCCCAATGTCCGCATGTACTGCAGTCAGCTGATGACGGTATTGAATTATGTCCGCGGCGGAGACTGCGGGGCCTTTCTCTATTCCGCCATTGCCGTGAATCCGAGGGATTTCGCGGAAATCCCCATCGATCCGGAGATCACCAGCAAGTTCGGCATCATCTGGAAAAAGGGAGTTTTCGTTCCCGATCAGCTGACGAAATTTGTAGAGTTCATCCGGCACTATGACGTGACCCCCTACCTGCCGAAGATGGTCACGTAGCCCTCCAGAGAATCCGCCTTCCTGCGCAAGGCGGCAGCCTTGTCCCAGATGAGAATGGCGGCATCTCCTTTTCCGTTCTTGGCCTCCTGGATCAGATTCAATGCCGCTGCATTTCCGTCCATGGCAATGACCATGGACGGCCGCCGTTCAAAAATCTCGTAGTTGAAGCTTTTGTAGATTCCCATGGCCTGACTCTCCGTGGAAACGCGCACAAAGACTCCTGCACGCAGCAGAGCGTGAACCTGTGTTTTCGTCAGCCGGGACGGCACGATCGCAAAGATCAGGAAGGGACGCCTCCCCTCCTGCACCAGCTTCTCGTTGTACTGCAGGACATATCTCTCATACCCCTGCAGGCGATGTCCTATCACAAAAAAGATTTTCCTTGGATCCGCCGTTTGAAGAGCGCGGTCCATCAGCTCCCTCCCCTCCTCGGTCACCCGGGTGACACGGTTCTGGGAATTGAAGCTGCCGCCGGATATCACCACCGGAAGCCGGTCCCAGGGCAGCTCCGCAATCCGGCTCTCCAGCTCGGTGTTGGCGTCCAGCAGCCGGATTCCGCGCGTGTTGTGCTGTGCCGGCAGCCGCTGCAGTGAGGCCTCCTCCATTCTGTGCAGCAGATATTCCTCGTACTTCTTGCCCCAGCCGCACGTTTCTGCCCCGCGATCCGGCAGATCCTCCCTGCTGCCCTCCACAAGCTGCCGCAGCGAGGCCTCCTTGCGGCGGAAGGCTTCCATGCTGCTCTTTCGGATGAGGTCCTCGGTCCTGCGCATGGACAAAAGCTCCTCATGCGTCAGATTCAGAAGCTTCTCGAGTGAGAGCTGCTCATCCACGGAATTGGTTCCGTACAGCGGGCCGCCGTCGGTTCCCTGAACGCACCGAACCCCCGCCTGCAGATACTGATGCAGCGGATGTCGTGCCAGATTGTTCAGATTGTTCAGACGGACATTGGAGGTAATCTGAAATTCCAGCACCACCTGATTGTCACGGATGGACTGCAGCAGCTTCCTTCCTTTTTCCGATCGCAGGCTGCAGGTGTAAAGGCCATGACCGATACGAAGGTGCGGCATCGCCTGCCCCGGCTCCAGCGCCTCTTGGACGCAGGCAATGCTCCCTGCCACATTGTCCCGCAGATTGTCATTTTCGCCGGCATGAATGCGAATGACAAAATCCGGAACCTCCTTTGCAATGCGCACCGCCTCCCGGATGACCGGTGCCAGCTCCCGGACATCATTGATCTCCTCTCCCACGAAATCACAGCCGGCCACATATGGATCCAGCGCCACCGCATGCAGCACATTGAGATTTTCCGCAAGATAATTTTCCGGTGTCACCTGATCCTTCACAATCGTCAGAGGAATCCGCCGCATGGCCGCAAGAAAGCGGATGAGAACCCCGGTTTCCCTCCTCACCTTGGGAAGGATCTCGTGAATCTGTGCGAGCATGCGGACGGATTCGTATTTTTTGACCAGTGTCGTGTCGCTGATTTCGACATAATCGATTCCCTGCCGGCGGTAGGACCTTCCGATCCACAGGAGCTTATCCTGAAGAAGGGTATTGTCCCTGTAGTCCGGATTTCTGCGGTCCCGCAGCATCTGATGCACCGTCTCCCGCACGTCGGCGTCGGAAATCCGGTCTATCCCGGTAAGCCGGATCCTGTGAACACTCTCTTTTCCCTTTGTAAAGACATAGCGGTACAGATACACCTTTTCCAGATTGGTAAAAACAGCCTGACCATCCTTCAGGACCGCCAGGGAGTCTCGTATTTTCACAATATTCTGCTCCGCGTTTTCCGGATTGTTCAGGATGAGATCGGCAAAATTCAGAAAGGTATTGTCATCGATGCGGCGCACCAGATATTTGCCCTTCAGATCAGAATTGACGAACTGCTGCTCCACCCGGTGCCGCTGCTCCATCACCCTCTCCTCCTGCCGCGGCGTCAGGGTCAGGCGGAGCTTGCGCACATAATACAGAGGATACCGGATCTGGTGAACAATGCCCAGAGCGATGAGTACATCCGGCGTCAGGTTGCCGTTCATATGCGTGTGGAGATCGGTGCGGAACTTCACGTCCTTCCGGATATAGGTCTTGAAAATGGTCTTGCCGGCGTCCAGACGGTAATCCTTCGTCTGGCTCATCAGCGTCTTGGCGATGGCAGGAACCGTCGCCTTCCTCTCAATGCGGCCGTCAGGATAAATATTGGCTGTCTTGGTGTCGGCAAAGCGCAGGATATACACCTCCTGGTTTTCCGCATCGACGTACCCCGGAACCTCCCCCCGGATCACCTGCAGTCCCTTCTCGTTGACTGACAGCGGCAGTCCGCAGAGCCTTGCGAAATTCCGGATCAGGTTTCCGGTATGGTGGTTCGGCGTTTCCAGCTCGTACAGCACCCTCTCGCCCTCCCGGTAAAGGCTGACGATCATATCCTTTTCCTCATCCAGGAAAAAATACCTCCAGCATGTCTTCATTCCACAACCCCATCCGCCGCAAAGGTCCGGCTCACAGCAGCTCACACGCATAGCAGCTCACACAGAAATTCTGCGAAGGAAACGCCCTTGCCGGTGCTTCCTTCGCAGTCCCTGCACGGAAAACGCTTTGATCCGCATTTTCTTATGGAAACGCTGATTTAATCAGCGTTTCCTTAGTAATTTTCTGCCCGCACTTCAAAATAGCTTTGCGGATGATTGCACACAGGACAGACCTCCGGTGCCTTGGTTCCCACGACGAGATGCCCGCAGTTGCGGCACTCCCATACCTTCACCTCACTCTTCTCAAAGACCTGCGCCGTCTCAATATTCTGAAGAAGAGCGCGATATCTTTCCTCGTGATGCTTTTCAATCTCGGCTACGGCGCGGAACTTGGCTGCCAGCTCCGGGAAGCCCTCTTCCTCTGCGGTTCTGGCAAAATCAGCATACATATCCGTCCACTCGTAGTTCTCACCCTCGGCAGCGGCGGCAAGGTTGGCCTTGGTGTCGCCGATGCCCTCCAGCTCCTTGAACCACATCTTGGCGTGCTCCTTCTCGTTGTCAGCCGTCTTAAGAAAGAGTGCCGACATCTGCTCGTAGCCCTCCTTCTTGGCGACAGAGGCAAAATATGTATACTTGTTCCTTGCCTGAGACTCCCCTGCAAAGGCCTCCTGCAGATTCTTCTCGGTCTGTGTTCCTGCGTACCTGTTTGCCATGGTTTTTTCCTCCTTCTGTTTTCTCATTGCTGTTTTCTCATTGCTGTTTCTTCATTACTTTTTCTTCACTGCTGTCTCTTTATCGCTGTCTCTTTATCGCTGCTTCTGTCCCTGCGCCGCCCTGCAGGACGGGCAGATTCCCTTAAACAGGATGTCATAGCTGATAAATTCCATGCCGTGGGCATCCCGGATTCTCTCCGTCAGATCCGGCAGAACCTCCATGTCCACATCCGAAACCTCTCCGCACCGCACGCACCGGACATGATAATGATCGGGAAGCGTGAAATCAAAACGATCCGGCCCGTCCGGAACCTCCACCCGCCGGATGCTCCCCTCGTCCGCCAGAATGCCGAGGTTCCGATAAACGGTTCCCTTGCCGATGGTGGGATAATTCCTTTTGATGAATTCATACACCTCATCCGCTGTAACGTGGCGCTTCATTTCGAAAACCGCCCTCCTGACCAGCTCCTTTTGAATGGTATTCCGATGCTCCATCTTCCCTCTCCGCTTGAATATGCCGTCATTGTTCCCTAAATGCCGAACAGGCTTCACTTATTTGAGAACAATTCTTAATAAGGATTATATATTTCCTGCCCCGACATGTCAATCGCCCGACAGTGATGTCCTGTCCATTGCTCGGCAGTGGTGTCCTGTCAATCGCCCGGCAGTGACGTCCTGTCCATTGCCCGGCAGCTTGCATTTTCGCCCTCCCGGTTCTACAGTTACAGGACAGGCGCCAACCAGGTGATGGACCCCGGCAGAGGTGTCCAGGGCTGGGACGCCCTGAACGTTCTGCGCCGCCCTACCATCCGACCGGCGTCTGAGCAATATCTGACATATCCGGCAATACAGCGAAAAACCACAGGGGGGCATCATCCATGGCACAGCATTCACCATCCTTTCATCCGGACCGCATTGTGGATTATTTTCGTCTGGAAAAGCTTCCCCTGGCCCTGATCACCCTGACGGGACTGATTTACAATCTGGGGCTGCTGGCAGGCCCGTGGTTTGAGGGGCGGCTTGCCCAGTGCCTTGCGGACATTCTGCAGGGTCGCCAGGCCTTCCATGACATGGCTCTTCTGGTTCTTGCCTATCTTCTCACCATCCTGCTGGTGCAGTCTGCCCGCTTTGTGAAGCGCTTTTACGTCCGCCGCTTTGCCAACAACATCAACCGCCGCATGAAGGGCATCCTCTATGCCAATCTCCTTCGGTTAAACCGAAGGGAGCTGGAGCAGCAGGGAGCCGGTGAGCTGATGACCAAGGCCATCTCCGATGTCGATGACTGTGCCGAGGGAATGCGGAAGTTCACCACCGAGATCTTCGATACCGGCGTTGCTCTGATGGCTTATGTCGGCATGCTGCTGTTTTACGATGTGAGGCTGGCTCTGCTGTGTCTGATCTTTCCTCCCATTTCCTATATCTGTGCAGAGAAAATGAAGAAAACTGTGCAGCGCACGGGCGCTGTCTACAAGAAGACTGCTGCCTTGCTTCGCGCCGCAACGCTGGACCGCGCCCGAAATGCCGTCACCTATCGGATCTATGGCTGTGAGCGTCTCCGCGAGGAGCGCTATGAGGACGTTTTGAACGATTATGAGCAGGCCGGCGTCCGCGCCAATGTGCGGCAGTCCGCGCTGCAGCCCCTCTATCTTGTCGTTTCCAATCTTGGAGTGCTGTTCATCCTGTGGCTTGGCGGGCGGAACGTTTTGGGGTGCGGCTGGAGGGTGTGGAACATTGCCGCCTTCACCACCTTCCTGTCCTGCTTTGCCAAGCTGTCTGTCAAATCCTCCAAGGCCGCGAAGCTGTTCAACGCCGTCCAGCGGGCAGAGGTGTCCTGGAAACGCATTCAGCCCCTGATGAAAATGCCGGAGGAGCTTCCTGCATCGGACATCCCCGGCGGACAGACGCTGGTGCTGCAGCACGTTTCCTTTGCCTATGACGGCGGCACACCGATCTTCCTGGATTTGTCCTTCACGGCCCGCCCCGGGGATATCGTCGGCATCACCGGCCCCGTGGCCTGCGGCAAATCCACGCTGGGACGAATTCTCCTGAACGAGCAGCCCTATACCGGCTCCATCTGCATCGGAGGACGGGAGCTGTCGGATCGGACCTCCTGGGAAATCGCCGACACCGTCGGATATCTTGGTCACGATCCGGAGCTTTGGAATGATACCCTGGCGGCCAACGTGTTTGCTGAAAATGCTGAGGATACTGCCGCGTATCTTTCCATGGCCGCACTGGATGAGGACCTTCGTGCCATGGAACAGGGCGCCGATACCATGATCGGCAGCAGCGGCACCCGCTTATCCGGCGGGCAGGCACAGCGGCTTGCCCTGGCAAGGACGCTGGCACATCCAAGGCCGGTTCTGGTTCTGGACGATCCCTTTTCCGCTCTCGATCGGGCGACGGAGGATCGAATCTTTGCCAATTTGAAGGGGTACGCAAAAGATAAGGTGATTCTTCTGATCTCACACCGCCTGTATCATTTCCCTGAAATGCGGCAGATTGTATGGATGGAAAACGGCAGGACTACTGTGGGAACCCACGAGGAGCTGTACGCCTCTGTGCCGGAGTACCGCCGCCTCTTCGATGCAGGATGTCCGGCGGGGCAGCGCAGCTGATTTTTATTTGTGATGGTGCCTGTGCGGGCAGGTATGGCAGCTTCAGCGCCCGGCGGTTTTTCAAAGGGAATCGGCCGCCTGCGGACGGATTCAGGATGGAACCTGCTCTGTACAGCAAAAGGAGCAGCTTGAGGGATATCAGCATGAATATGACAAAACATCAGGAAGATCATCACGATTTTTTCCGCCAAAGCCGCCATGTGCTCACCGTGATCCGTGACTGTGCCGGATCCCACCGGCTTCTTTGCACTGCAGCGCTCTCGTCCGCTGCCCTTTCGGTGCTGGCATCGCTCCTTCCTCCGATGATACTGGCGAATGTCATCGACCGGCTCGCCTCCGGGGCAGCACTGACCCTTTCCGCGGCGGCTCTGTATTTCGGCAGTCTGGCGCTGGAGGGGCTTTTTGCCTCCTCTCAGGAAATCCTGCTGGAAATGTTCGGGCAGAAAATGACCCATGCCCTGCGAAGCGCCATGTCCGCCAAGCTCTCCCGTCTTCCCGCCGGCACTCTGCGCTCACAGGATCCGGGGGAGACCGCAGCCAGGTTCTCCGGTGATGTAGACACAGTGGAAGCCCTGTTCACCTCCGGCGTCATCTCCATGGCGGCCGATGCCTTCCGCATCGTCTCCATCTTCGTTGTCATCGCAGCGGCAAATCCCGGCCTTGCCCTGCTGCTGGCGGTGGTTCTGCCGCTTTTGGCGGCCTTTACCCGCCATGTACAGCAGCGGATGCTCCGTGCCCAGCTGGACAACCGGCTTGCCGTCGCTTCCATTTCCGGTCAGGTTCCGGAAGCGCTGCACAACATCCGCACCATCCGTGCTCTTCACCTGGAAAGGACAATGGAGGAGCGGTATGACCGGCGCATCACAGACAGCTACCGCGCAGTGGAACGGACGAATTTCTACGACGCGGTATACTCCCCTGTCGTTCTCGTCTTAAACGCCGCTGTGATCGGCGCCGTCATGCTGCTGTCTTCCTCAGGAAGCCCTGTCGTTCTGTCCCTGTTCGGCATGTCGGTCGGGACCTCCGTCGGCATCATGAATTATATTGCCGATATCTTCTCTCCCATCGAAAGCCTCGGCATGGAAATCCAGACCATCCAGTCTGCCGTGGCCGGGGTGAAACGGATCAATTCCTTTCTGGATCTGACCGAGGAGCCTGTCGCTGCCGGCAAGGCGTCTTTGCCGTCCGTTCCCGGGGGCACGGTGTCCCTTTCCCATGTAACCTTCGGTTATGAAAACGGACAGCGCATCCTGACGGACTTTTCCCTCACGGTGGAGGAGGGGCAGCAGGTGACGCTGATCGGCCGCACGGGTGCGGGAAAGAGCACCATCTTCCGTCTGCTGCTGGGGCTTTATTCTCCGGACGCCGGCTCTGTCACCATCGGCGGGACAGCGGCCGCACACATTGAGGCACAAAACCGGCGCTTCTGCATCGGCTGCGTCGAGCAGCAGTTCTCTCCCGTACCCGGAACGGTGCTGGATCAGATCACGCTGGGAGATCCCCGGATCACACGCGAAATGGCGCAGAAGGCCGCAATTCTGGCAGGGCTTGACGATGTCATTGCCGCCTTTTCGGAAGGCTATGACACCCTGTGCGGGGATGGCCTGTTCTCGCAGGGAGAATGGCAGCTCCTCTCCATTGCCCGGGCGGTGGCGGCAAATCCTCCGGTGCTCCTTCTGGATGAAATCACTGCCAATCTGGACGCTGAAACGCAGGAGCGGGTTCTGACCGCGCTGCAGAAGGCCTCCAGCGGAAGGACAGTTCTATCCATCTCCCACCGCGCCTGCGAGCGTCTCGGGGGAAGAATCGTGGAGATTTCATAACGCAGCGCCTGATTTTGCTCATATTGCAAAAAGATCATCCAGCTGCACGCAGCGATCGAAGATTCCGCTGTACTCGTTGTGGGTCAGACCTGCTGTGAGCCGCACAATAAAACTCAAAAATCGCATTTTATTGTGCGGTCAAGCTATAAAAAAATCGATAAACCGCACAATAAAATGAAATGATCGTATTTTTGATGCGGTGTCAGCAGCTGTGCCTTTTTATACATGAAGCAGAGGGAATTTCACGAAAAACAGAATGGTTTTCTTGACTGGAATAAATTGCGGAGAATACACTAGAGTAAAACCGTTCCCCTAAGGAAACGCTGATTTCATTCCCAATGCAGCTGTGAATCGACCTCGGCTGTCCATCCTGTTTTGTCAGGGCATCACGTTTCGCATATGCCGTGCTGAGAATTTCGCTGCGGATCTCCAAGGGGGAAGGGAACGACAGGAGGCTTCGGAAAGCATCATGGAATGGCAGGAAATTTCAATCACGGAGATGGAAGGACTGCGCATCGGAAATGCGCAGAATGAGGAGGCACGAACCGGGGTGACGGTGCTCCTTTTTGATCACGGCGCCCGGGTCGGCGTCGATGTCAGCGGCGGAGGGCCGGCATCAAGGGAAACACACCTGGCAGATCCTACCACAGCTGACAATCCGGTAAATGCTATCGTGCTCTCGGGCGGGTCGGCCTACGGGCTGGCGGCCGCTGACGGCGTCATGCATTATCTTGAGGAGCACGGAATCGGCTACAACACCGGCTTTGCCCTGGTTCCGCTGGTGTGTCAGTCCTGCATCTATGATCTGAGCATCGGCCGTGCGGATGTCCGGCCGGACCGGCAGATGGGGTATGCTGCCTGCCGGGACGCAGAGAATCCAAAGCCCCTCGGCAGACGCGTTGGCGCAGGCTGCGGGGCAACGGTCGGAAAAATCCGCGGAATGGAACGAGCCTCGGATGCCGGCCTTGGTGTGTACGCGGTGAAGCTCGGCGATCTGAAGATGGCAGCGATTGTGGCCGTCAATGCGCTGGGTGATGTGACGGATCCGGATACCGGGAAAAGGCTTGCGGGACTTCGGAGCGAGGATGGAGCAGGTTTTGCGGATTCCCGCAAGGAGCTCTACAAGATCAGCCGGCGGACGGATATGTTCACCGGCAACACAACCATCGGGGCAGTCATCACCAACGGCCGGTTCTCAAAGGCCGAGATGAGCAAGCTTGCCTCCATGACAAGAAATGCCTACGCCCGATGCATTACACCGGTGGGGACGATGGCGGACGGAGACACCATCTATGCCGCCTCTGCAGGAAGCGTGGAAGCGGATCTCAATGTCGCCGGAACCCTCGCCGCTCATGTGATGGAGCGGGCTATCGTGAACGCCGTAACCGGAGAGAAATGCTGATCATGTCAGCATTTCTCTCCGGTTCATAAGTCTTTCGGCCACAGGGCTTTCCATTTATATATCTTTCACGTATTTCACGTATCTTTTCGGTTCATAAATTCTTCTGATAGATGATATAAAGTCCCTTCAGAAGAAGCTCATCATCAAGGATGATCTCCCGCCTGCAATGAGGGATGATGCATCCGGCAAGTCCGCCGGTGGCAATGACCGTTGTTCTTTGACCCAGCTCCTCCTCAATGCGCTCGATCAGTCCGTCCATGGTGGCGGCACTGCCGTTTACGATGCCGCTTTTCATGCAGTCCAGTGTGTTCTTCCCGATGACATGCCGGGGGGCCTCCATTCCGATGCCGCTGAGCTGAGAGGCACGGGCCGTCAGGGCATCCAGCGAAATCTGCGGTCCCGGAAGGATCAGCCCGCCGATGTAATTGCGGTTCTCGTCCAGAACGCAGAGGGTAGTGGCGGTTCCGATGTCGATGATGATCTGCGGCACCGGATAAAGGTTAACGCCGGCCACGGCGTCCGCCACCAGATCCGACCCCAGCTGTGCGGGATTGTCAATCCGGATGTTGAGCCCGGTCTTGGAGCCGGGAGACAGGACATGAACCCTCCGGGTCAGAATTTTTTCGGCAGCGATCTTTACAATGTTTGTGATCTGGGGAACGACGGAGGAAACAATGCCGCCCTCAAAATGATCCGGCGTGATTTTGTGGATGTCCAGCAGGGACTTGAAATCAATAGCATATTCCAGCTCGGTTTTGGTCCGGTTGGTGGAAAGCCGTTCAATGAAATAAATCTTATTCTTGTCGATGCCGCCGACGACAATGTTTGTGTTTCCGATGTCTACAATTAAAATCATGTGGTTTGCTCCTGCTGCTCCAGAATCCGGTCCAGAATCTGATTTGCCGCCTCCTCCTTGCTCATCAAAGGAAGCTCCGTTTCCCGGTCCTGTGTAATTAGCGTGATAACATTAGTGTCTCCCTGAAAGCCGGCGCCTTCCACCCGAAGGTTGTTGGCGGCGATCATATCCAGATGCTTTTTCCGGAGCTTGGCGCGGGAGTTTTCCAGCATATTCTCCGTTTCCATGGAAAAGCCGCACAAAAACTGTCCGGACCTCTTGTGTGCGCCAAGGTATGCCAGGATGTCGTCGGTGCGCTCCAGCTCGATGCAAAGCTCCCCATTCTTCTTCTTGACCTTGTTGTCATACACAACCGCGGGGCGATAATCCGCCACAGCGGCCGCCTTAATGATGATGTCCTGCGCATCGCTGCGGGATGTAACGGCCTCAAACATGTCCCGGGCAGAGGTGACGGATACATAATCAACGAACGCGGGAGGCTTCAAACCGGTCTGCCCGCTGACCAGCGTCACTGCGCCGCCGCGCAGCATGGCCGCACGTGCCAGAGCATATCCCATCTTGCCGGAGGAATGATTGGTGATGTAGCGAACCGGATCCATAGCCTCCTGTGTGGGACCGGCAGTCACCAGAATGCTCCGTCCCTTCAGATCCTTTTCACAGGCAATTTCACGCTCAATGTATTGAAACAGAACCTCCGGCTCCGGCATCTTTCCTGCCCCGGTATCTCCGCAGGCAAGGTGCCCGCTGGCAGGCTCAATGATCTCATAGCCATAGTGCTTCAGCACCGACAAGTTGTCCTGCACGACGGGATTCTCATACATGGCAGTATTCATGGCAGGAGAAATCATCCGCGGACACCGGCAGGCCAGCAGCGTGGTGGTCAGCATATCATCCGCGATTCCGTGTGCCAGCTTGCCGATGACATCGGCACTGGCCGGTGCAATCATTACAAGGTCAGCCTGTCTTGCCAGGGCAACATGCTCCACCTGAAATTCAAAATTCCGATCAAAGGTGTCGACAAGGCATTTATGCCCTGTCAGGGTTTCAAAGGTGATCGGCGTGATAAAATTCGTCGCATTCTGCGTCATGATCACATGCACACAGGCATGCTGCTTCACCAGCATACTGGCCAGCGAAGCAATCTTGTACGCGGCAATACTGCCGGTGACGCCCAATACGACCGTTTTCCCCTTCAGCATAGATTTTCCTCT
>CAYXAN010000025.1:0-12137 GCA_964461705.1 uncultured Sarcina sp.
AAGGCGGAAAACCGTCTCCATCTGCCCCAGATGATTCTGGACATCTCGAATTATCTGATGAACGAAACAGGCGGAGAGGAGACCATGGCGGCGATGCCGACAGAGCTGGTGCAGTTCGTCCGCCAGTACAACACAAAGATCCTGATGCCTTACGGCCGGGATATGCAGATGGGCTCTTATTATAATGAAGTGTATGAGGCGATGGAGCAGTCCGGCTCGGTGGATGCGGACCGGCTTTGCAGGGCATTGGAGACCTATAACTGCGAGTTTCTCATCCTGGAGGAGGACAAGGAGGTGGACGGCAGCCTGGAGGACAGCGGACTGGAGCTTCTGGCCACCGTGGACGGCTACCGCATCTGGCACTGTCCCTACGCGCAGAACTATTGGGAGCAGGTTTCCGAGTACTATGAATAGCGGCAGCGCAAAAGGAGGCGGAACAGCGCATGGGCTTTACCTGGGAAAAAATAACGCTGATGGGGCAGGAGGGAATTCAGATCACAGGCTATGAGGGGGCGCTTTCGGACCTTTTGCTGCCGGATGTGCTGGAGGAGCTGCCGGTGCGGAGCATAGCGGCGCATGCCTTTTCCGGCCGGGACGAGCTGCGGAGCGTGCGTCTTGGGAGGAACCTGAAGATGCTTCGGCCGTTTGCCTTTTACAACTGCACCGCGCTTCGGACAATGGAGCTTTGCAGCACCACGGATGACTGCTATGACGGCGTGATCCGGCAGTGCCCGTCTCTTCGCCGGATCACGGTGCATATGATTCAGCCGGACAACTATGTTCTTCTTCGCTCCCTGCTGCAGGATGTAGACAGCACCCTCACCTTCCGCCTTCTTTTCGATGAGCCCTTGACGGAAGGGGGCGGCAATGAGCTGCGCCTGACCTTTCCGGAATACGTCAACGAGGCAAGAGAGGATACCATGGCAAGAG
Organism: uncultured Sarcina sp.; assembly: GCA_964461705.1. Classification (GTDB taxonomy): domain Bacteria; phylum Bacillota; class Clostridia; order Lachnospirales; family Lachnospiraceae; genus CAG-791. The sequence goes on from CAYXAN010000025.1 coordinate 931, forward strand.
CCATCCATTTCTCCATTGAGGGCGCCGGGATGGCCTATCGGGAGTGCGTAGGGAAACGGCAGCTGGATCTGAACGGCTATGACCGGCTGCTGGATCGGCTGACGGAATATGACTTTGCCGTGGCTGTCAGGATCGCGCTGGACCGGCTGCAGTATCCGGTCGGCCTTTCGGAGCAGGCCGAAAAGGGCTACGAGAGCTTCCTGCGGGAAAACGCAGAGGGAGTATTGGAAATCCTGATCCATGAGGACAGGGAGGACAGCAGGGCGGCGGAGCTGCAGCTTTTGACAAGACGAAGGCTGCCGGACGACAAGGCGCTCGAGCACGGGCTGCAGCTGGCGGCGCAGGAGGGACGGACCGGTCTATGCGGAATCCTGATGGAATACCGGCGAACGAGACAGGGGACAAACGGGACGGCCGGGGCAGGCCTGCAGCTGGAATGGTAGGGTAACAGGAAATGAGTGAATATCGGGAGGAGCTGGACCGCATAGGGAAACGGATTCTGGAGCAGACCAGAACCGAGCTGTATCTGGACATGCACTTTCTGGGACCTGCTCTCGGAAGTCTTGATCCGGTGATGGATCTGTCTACCGTCTCCATAGGGACGGATGCCGATACCATCCGATTCAATCCAAGGTGTCTGATGACACACTACATTGAGGATCCCCTCTGGCTTCGGCGCGTCTATCTGCACCTGCTGCTCCACTGCATCTTCCGGCACATGTTTCAAGCCGGCCGCCTCGAGGGGAGCGGTCATGAGGCAGACGGTCAGCCGGATGTCTTTCTGTGGAACCTGTGCTGCGACATTGCCGTGGAATCGGTGGTGGATTCAATGGAATACCCGTCCGTGCGGCGCCCCGTTCGGGAAAAGCGCAGTGCCTTTTATGAGGAGCTGCAGAGGGCGGTGGGAACGCTGAGCGCCCAGAGACTGTACCATTACCTGGCATCGGGAGAGAGGGACGGCGCGAAGGAGGCTGCCATGGCAGAGGAATTTGCCATGGATGATCACGGCTTCTGGGAACGGATGCAGCAGCAAACGGAGGCGCCGGCAAAGCCCCTGCCGGCACAGGCCTCCTCCCTTCCGCTGATTCCGACCCGGCGTCTGAACGAGGAGGAATGGAGGCGATTGGCGAACAAGGTCCGGCTGGAAATGACCATCGGAAGGGAGGCCGGCACCAGAACCGGCGAATTCCTGCGGTATCTGTCCCGGGACGGCAGCAGCCGGACAGACTATCACGAATTCTTAAAGCGCTTCATGGTCGCGGGGGAGGAAGCCGGAGTGGATCTGGATTCCTTTGATTACGGCTTCTACAATCTGGGAATGGAGCTGTACGGAAACATGCCCCTGCTGGAGGAAAACGAATACCGGGAGGTTCAGAAGGTCCGGCAGCTGATCATTGTGCTGGATACGTCCGCCTCCTGTCAGGATGCACTGGTGCAGAGATTCTTAAATGAGACCGCATCCATGCTGCTGGGAAAGGATCTGTTCTATTCCCGGGTCGACATTCACATTCTGGAGTGCGACGACAAGGTTCAAAACGATATTGCGATAACATCGCTGACGCAGATGGAGGAATACGCCCGGCACTTCTGCCTGAAGGGGGGCTTCGGAACCGACTTTCGGCCGGCCTTTGCCTACGTGGAGGAGCTGCGAAGGGCCAAGATCATCGGAAAACCCAGGGGTCTCATGTACTTCACGGACGGGAAAGGGCGGTATCCCGCAAAACCCACGGACTATGACACCGCCTTTGTGTTTGCGGCCGACGAGGATCCGGACACCTCCGGCGTCCCCGACTGGGCGATGAAGCTGTTCATCTGACAGGACAATCCGGACGAAGACCGGATTCTTGCCGGTTCGTGACAGGACCCGCCGCTGATCGGAAGAGGTGAAAACACATCGGCAATTCCCCTGCGGCTCTGCACGGAATTGCATGCAAAAACCATCTGCGATAGAATACCGCATAGCGCACAGCAATCCGGGCGTCATGGGGGCAGAAGGCCGTTTGCCCCCGGCATCATGAAATCACCTGTATTAAAGAAGGCATTTGTTATGACCAGAAAGAAAAACAGCAGAAAGCAGCAGAAGAAACGACGCAGAAGCGAGCAGGAGCGCAGGGAAAGACAGCAGCGGGCGGCCGCACAGACAGACTTCACCGAGGAGGAGTTCGCTGAGGAAGAGGAGGACGAGAGAGAGGCCGCAGCAACGGAAAGCACAGCCGCAGAAGAAGCTGCCGTAGCAGAGGCCGCAGCCGCAGAAGAAGCTGCAGCTGCAGAAGAGCCCGCCGCGGCCGCAGAAGAGGCTGCCGTAACAGAGGCCGCAGCGACGGAAGGCGCAGCCGCAGAAGAAGCCACCGCACCCGGGAAGCGCTTCCACGGCGCAAAGCTCTGGGTGACGGTCGCTGCGGTTCTGGCCGCGGTTCTTTTCGCCGTGTGTCTTGCCGGCTACGGATATTTTCACAGCAAGTACAGCAAGCTGAACATCAGCGACGGGAAGTTTTCCGGCTCGGACATCTCTCTGGAAAATGACGAGCAGGATCAGCTGGAAAATGAGGAGCTGCAGTCCCGGCAGGATTCGGAGGAGCTTGAGGAGCAGGAGGCGGTTGAGGCCACCGGAGAGATCTGGACGGACAGCAGCGTCTTCAACATCCTCCTCATCGGAACCGATGACCGGACCACCGAGTTCAGCGACAATGCGCGGGGCGACACCTGTATCCTTCTGTCCATCAACCGGGACACCAATCAGCTGCATCTTGTCAGCTTCGAGCGGGCCACCGGCATAAAGATCCCCTCCGGCGAATATGAAGGCCAGTGGGATTGGCTGACGCATATGTTCTGGTACGGCGGTCCCTACATGATGACGCAGGTGATCCGGGAAAACTTCAAGGTGGACGTAACCAAGTATGTTCGCGTCAACATCCGCACCTTTATGAAGCTGGTGGATGCCGTGGGCGGCGTGGACATCGAGATGACCGAGGCGGAATGCAGCAACATCAACCATCCGGAGGGAACCTATACCGCAGGACACATCAAGGGACTGCATGTGGAGGATGAGGTGCAGCAGGATCTGGTGTCCGGCGTCAACCACCTAAACGGTGCCACCGCCATGCTTTACGCGAGAATGCGGGCGATCGACGATGACTGGCACCGGGTGGAGCGGCAGCGCAAGGTCATCATTGCCGCCATGCAGAATCTGAAGGAGCTCAGCGTGAAGGAGCTGGATTCCTTCCTTGACGAGGTGCTCCCGCTGGTGCAGACCAATCTTACGGAGTCGGACATCGCAAGCCTCCTTCCGGAGGCGGGAACCTTCATTAATATGGATTACGATACCATCACCTTTCCGCTCAAGCACACCTACGGCCTGATGGACGGCATGTGCGGCAGAAAGGTGCTGGCACTGGATTTCGAAACCAACTCCCGGGAGCTGCAGCGCTTCCTGAACGGGGAAACCACGGCCGAGGAGCTGGTGGACAAATACGAAAACTCCGACCTCGGAAGCTATTCCTACCGGGATTCGGACTCCTATCAGCAGAACTATCAGGATGCGGAATCCGCCGTGGGAAGGAGCACCTACACACAGGTGACGGGCAAGTCCAAGCCCTCTCTGGTGGAGACAGGAACAGGAGCCTCCGGCACGGCCGGCACGCAGGAGCAGGCGGCGCTGCAGCAGGGAACGGGAGCGCAATCCGGCTCAGAGGATTCGTCGGCCGCTGCGGGAACGGACGCAGCGCAGACAGAAGCCGGGACGCAGGCAGCTTCCTCCTTGGGAGAGGTGGAATCCACCTCCACGGATCCTGCCACCGGTGTGGTGACCGTCATCTATTACAACGCGGCCACCGGCGTGCGGACCGCCGTGGCGGCGAATCCGGCCAACGGAGCCACGACCGTGACCACCAATGACACCAACAGCGGAGCCACCGCCACGGCGTATGCAGAGGGTACAACGGCCGCGGATGCAGCCGCAGATGCGGCAGGCACCCAGGATGCGGCCGCCGCGGCGCAGGACACGGCAGGGACAGGCGGTCAGCAATGAGGATAAGATTACAGGGGGCGTATATCCGAAAGGATATGCGCCCCTTCATGATGGGCGCGTCCGGCGGCGCACGTTTTGGGGCCGCTGTCCCTTGCCGCCGGCTCTTTGCTGCCCTTGGCCAATCTTTATTTTTTTTTAACTTGTTTCCTGTCTGCAGGATGCTATTCTAGTACATGTTATGACCAACGGTCAGTTATTGACAACCACAATGCTGACGGCAACGATGCGCATGAGGGTGACGGGCAATGGAAGAAACGAAAAGCACAGGCAATTCCGCGATGATACGAATCGCATCCTTTATTGTCGATAAGAGGATGCTGTTCTTTCTGATTTATATCATCATGATGATCTTTTCCGTGTTCTCCTCCAATTGGGTGAAGGTGAACAATGATCTGGCGGACTACCTGCCCTCCACCACGGAGACCAAGCAGGGGCTGGAAATCATGGACAAGGAATTTACCACCTTTGGCTCCGCCAAGATCATGGTGGCCAACATTTCCTTCCGGGATGCCGAAGAGCTGCAGACACAGATCGAGGACATGGACGGAGTTTCCTCCGTTACCTTCACGGACGAGGAGGCCGACGAGGAGGATTTCGTTCAGCACTACAATGACGGCTCGGCGCTGTACAGCATCACCTTTTCCTACGACGAGGACGACGACAGGGCGCTGGAAGCTCTGGAGGGGGTAAAGGCGAATCTGGCCGATTATGATATCTATGTGGAAACGGAGCTGGGAAACCAGCAGGCCGAGACGATTCAGGCGGAGATCAATAAGATCATGGTGCTGGTGGCCATCGTCGTGGTATCGGTGCTGCTGCTGTCCTGCGAATCCTACGGCGAGATCCCGGTGCTGCTCTTGACCTTCGTGGCCTCCATGATCATGAACTCCGGCACCAATTTCCTGATGGGAACCATCTCCTTCGTATCCAACTCCGTGTCCTCCATTCTGCAGCTGGCACTGTCCGTGGACTATGCCATCATTTTCTGCAACCGCTATAAGGAGGAGCTGAAGGACTATGACGTGCACGATGCCGTCGTGGTGGCCCTCTCCAAATCCATTCCGGAGATCATGTCCAGCTCCCTGACCACCGTCTCCGGCCTGATGGCAATGATCTTCATGCAGTACCGCATCGGCGCGGACATGGGCATTGTCCTGATCAAGGCCATTCTGTTAAGCCTTCTGTCGGTGTTCACGCTGATGCCGGGACTCCTGGTGATCTTTTCCGGCCTCATGGAGAGGACCAAGCACAAAAGCTTCATCCCGAAGATCAGCGGCATCGGCCGCTTTGCCTACAAATCCAGAATTGTGCTCCCGGCTGCTTTTGCCGTGGTCTTTGCCGTCTTCTGCGTGCTCTCACAGAAAACACCGTACGTCTACGGCTACTCCACACTGGAAACGCCCATCAGCAATGACCAGCAAAAAGCAGAAAAGCTGATGGACAGTACCTTTGGATCGCAGAATTACTGCGCCATTGTCGTGCCGTCCGGAAGCTACCGCAAGGAGGCCAAGCTCATCAAGGATCTGGAGACCTACGGCGAGGTGGACTACTGCCAGGGCCTTGCCAACACCGAGGCCATGGACGGCTATATGCTGACGGATGAGCTGTCCCCGCGGGAGTTCTCGGAGCTTCTGGATCTGGACTACGAGGTGGCAGAGCTTCTGTACACCACCTATGCGGCGGATCAGGAGGAATACGGACGGATCGTCGGCGGGATCTCCACCTACAAGGTTCCGCTCATGGACATGCTGATGTTCGTCTATGAAAAGAGCGAAGAGGGCTACATTACGCTGGATGCGGACACAGAGGAAACGCTGGAGGATGCCTATCAGCAGATCAGCGACGGACGCAAGCAGCTGGAGGGAGAACACTACGACCGCATTCTGGTCTATCTGACCATTCCGCTGCCGGAGCAGGACGAGGCCGGCTTCGATTTCGTGGACACCATGCACAATCTGGCACAGTCCTACTATGAGGGGGAATCCGTTTACGTGGTGGGAGATGCGACCTCCCAGAGAGATCTTAGGGACTCCTTCTCGCGGGACAACATCGTGGTCAGCGTGGTTTCCATTCTGTTCGTGCTGGTGATCCTGCTGTTTACCTTTAAGTCCGCAGGACTGCCGGTTTTGCTGGTGGCGGTCATCGAGGGCTCCATCTTCATCAACTTCGGGATTCCGACGATCACGGGAACCAAGCTGTTCTTCATGGGCTACCTGATCGTCAGCTCCATCCAGATGGGCGCCAACATCGATTACGCCATCGTCATCTCCAGCCGCTACATTGAATGCAGGAAAAATATGGATCGCCGCGCTTCCATTATTGAAGCACTGAACTTCGGCTTCCCCACGATCATCACCTCCGGCTCCATGATGATCCTGGCCGGCGTCTTCATCGGTCAGATGACCTCGGATGCGTGCATCGCCGGCATCGGGCAATGCCTTGGCCGGGGAACCACCATTTCGGTCATACTGGTCATGTTTGTCCTGCCTCAGATCCTGCTGATCGGGGACGGACTCATTGCCAAGACCACCTTTGAGCTGGAGCATACGGTAAAGACCAAGGAGGAATCCGGCACGGTGGTCGTCAACGGCGCCATTCGGGGCACCATAAACGGCACCGTGATCGGAACCATGAACGCCGTGGTGCGGGGAGATGTGCGCGCCATGGTGATCTCCGGCAACATCAACAAGGTGGATGACCCCAAGGCGGGAACCGATGAGCAAAGAAAGCTCGCAGGACCCGTAATGGATAAGACCGGGGCAGGAGAGAAATCACCGGATCCTGCGGAGGAGAGCCCACAGAAGGCAGGAGAACAAGGAACCGTCCGGGATACGGAAGAAGCCTGCTGCACACAGGAACAGGACACCGCAAAGGAGGACACGACAGATGAAGCGTAAAGGATACACCACATTTGTGCGGATGACGTCCGTCCTGACGGCGGTGATGACGGCGGCCTGTGCCGCACCGTTATCCGCCGGAGCCTCCTCCATGACGGATCTGGAGCAGCAGGCGGAGGATATGGTCAATCAAAGCGTCATGAAGTCGGAAACAGCAAAGACGCAGGAGGGGACGCAGGAGGAGACCACGGAGGAACCACAGGAAACCGACACCGACGCCAACACCGCAGACATCACCGGAACAGCGGCGGATTCCTACGAAACCGTCACCATCCGGACCGTGGAGGAGTTTCAGGAGCTGGCGGCAAACTGTCACTACGACAGCTGGTCCAGGGACAAGCAGGTTCTGCTGGAGGCGGATCTGGATTTTTCGCGGGAGGAATTCACCCCCATTGAATCCTTCGGAGGAATTTTTGACGGACACGGACATACGATCTCCGGCATCTCCATCACCAATGACACCTCCGAGACAGGTGTCTTCGGAACCGTTCAGAATACCGGAATCGTGTCCAATCTCAAGGTGCAGGGCATGATTGCGCCGAGCGGCACGCAAAGTAAGCTGGGCGGCATTGCCGGCATCAATTACGGTCAGATCACGGACTGCAGCTTCGACGGAAGGCTGGAGGGAGACAGCGAGCTGGGCGGCATCGCAGGACGGAACGGGCGCCTCGGAACGATCTCCTCCTGCAGCGCAAGCGGAGCCATCGTCGGCACCTCCTCCTGCGGCGGCATTGCCGGCTACAACGAGGGAACCATCCTTGACTGCATCAACGAATCCAACGTCAACACCACCTATCAGGATTCCAACCGGACGGTGGATCAGCTCTCCACCACCATCGAGAAGATCCTGACCTCCGGCGATCTGAACAGCTTCGAAAATCTGGAAATCAATGCGGATACCGGCGGCATTGCCGGCTTTTCGTCCGGCGTCATCGCCTCCTGCACCAATGAGGCCGAGATCGGCTACACGCACGTAGGCTACAATGTGGGCGGCATTGTCGGACGAAGCTCCGGCTTTTTGCAGAACAACACCAACAACGGAACGGTCTACGGGCGTAAGGACGTGGGCGGCATTGCCGGCCAGATGCAGCCCTACCTGTCCCTGGATTTCACGGAGGATGCCTTAAGCAAGCTGGATTCGCAGCTGGATCAGCTGAACTCCCTGGTAAATACCGGGCTGGACAACGCAGACAGCTACAGCGCCAATACGCAGAACCATCTGACCAACATCACCGGCCTTGCCAGGACAGCACAGGATGCCGTCAAGGGAATGGCTGATGAGGGCGCCGATCAGTACGATCAGGCGTCGGATAAGATCAATACGGCGGTTTCTGCCGCACAGAGCTCTCTGTCCTCCCTCTCCGGTGCAGCGGGGAAGCTGACCGCGTATCTGGAAAGGGTGGAGGGCTCCGTGTCCGCCCTTGGCAGCAGCGCCGGCACCTATCTGAAGGGACTCAATCTCAGTCAGGAGGACAAGGCTGCGGTGGAACAATATGCCGGCCGGTTTACGGACGGCGTCAAAAAGGTAAAGGACGGACTGGAAGAGCTGCAGGAGCTGACCCTTGACGGCCCCTCGGTGGAGGATGCGGACAGCGACACGCAGGGACAGCTCAGGGAGCAGGTCTCGAACGCCCTGACCGAAATCCGGGAGGGCTATCAGGAGATGGACGGCGCCGTGGAGGGGATGGTCGAAATCCTGTCCAAGGCGGAATATCAGGACAATCAGGAGGTACAGGACGCCCTTTCGGAGCTCAAGGACACACAGAGCTCTCTTAAGGAGCTGCAGGAGGAAATCGCGGATACGGAAAGCGAGCTGAATGTGCTGAGCTCGCAGGAGCAGCAGGACGCCTTCACAAACGGCAATTTCTCCACAGGGGATCTGAACAGCCTGATCACGGAGCTGACCGGGCAGCAGGCCGACCTTCTGCAGGCATATCCGGACCTGGAAAATCCGGAGCTGGATCCGGACACGCATTCCGATGAGGAGCTGGCCGCATGGTTTGTCGCAAACTACGGGCTGAGTAAGGAGGATGCCACGGATTACGCCGCGCAGTATCGAACCTCCCGGGAGCAATATGACCGCATCACGGGAAGCATTGCCGAGCTTGCAGGGTCGGCAGCCGAGCTGGGGACAGACCCCGCGGCCGTGTCAAACTGGCTGGACGAGAACGCAGACGAGATGCAGAAGCTGCTGGAGCAGATACAGTCCGGCCTGTCCGATCAGGAATCCTCCCTGGGCGGCCTCCTGCAGATCGTGAAAAAATACGGAGAGAACGCTCTGGACACCTCCGATCTGGCGTCATCGCTGCAAAACGCCGCCAATGCCCTGAAGTCATCGCCGGACGTCACCTCCTCACTGACCGGGGCGCTGGACACCCTGGCCTCTCTGGATCTGAAGCTCAACGGCATCAGCGAGACCCTGCGCGCCAACGGAACCAATCTGTACGACGCCATGAGCCAGCTGAATTCCGAAATGCAGTCGCTTGGCGACGCTCTCAGCACGGAAACCGGAGAGGGACTGGATAATCTGCGCGCCATCAGTGACCAGTTCAATACCATCATGAAAACACTGCAGGATGCGGCAGAGGATCTGACCGATACCTCCAATGACTCCATTGAGGACGTTTCGGGAGATATCTCCGAGGATGAGATCAGCGGAACCTATCAGGGACGAACCATCGCCTGCACCAATTACGGAGAGGTGAACGGCGACACCAACGTGGGCGGCATCACCGGAATGATCGGCGTGGAATACGATCTGGATCCCGAAACCGACATCAAGCAGAGCGGTACCACCTCGTTGGACTATATCTTCCGGGCCAAATGCATCGCCGATCACTGCACCAATCGGGGCAAGGTCACGGCCCGCAGCAATTACTGCGGCGGCATTGCCGGCCATATGGAGATGGGTCTTGCGGCGGACAACGCCAGCTATGAATCCATCGAGGGCGGCAATTATGTGGGCGGCATTACCGGGTATTCGGTCGGCGCGGTCAGGGACAATGCGGTCAAGTGCGAGGTCTCCGGAGCCAGATACGTCGGCGGCATCGCAGGCTACGCCGTGACCCTTCGGGACAACCTTGCCATGGTGACAGCGGCGGAGGCCACCCAGTACATCGGCGCCATTGCAGGACGGGTAAAGAACATTGATTCCTCACAGGTTTCCGGCAACTATTATTATTCGGACGATATGTACGGCATCGACGGAGTCACCTACGAGGGGATTGCGGAGAGCGTAAGCTACGAAAAGCTGATCCAAATGGACGGCATTCCGGACTCCTTCCTTCAGCTGGTGCTGACCTTCCGCGCAGACGGAAATCTCGTGAAAACCATCGCCTGCAGCTACGGAACCGCGGTTTCGGAGGATCAGATTCCGGAAATTCCGGAAAAGGAAGGCTTCCACAGCCAGTGGAGCAAAACAGATTACAGCGAGATCACATCGGATGAGGTGATCGAGGCGCAGTATTCACGGATCAACACCCTGCTGGTTTCCGGTGAAAAACGCTCCTCCGGAAAATCCACCATTGAGGTGGAGGGGAGCTTCTGGCAGGACGACACCCTTGTGGTCACCCTGATGCGGCCTAAGGAGGGCGAGGAGGAGCGCTGGATGGTCTCCGTTCCGGAGGACGGAGCCGACACGCACCAGATCCGCTTTCTTCCTGCCGACACCGCCTCCCATCCGGTGATTTATCTGATCCGGGACGGAAAGAAGACGAAGGTCGAGACAGAAAGCTTCGGCCAGTATCTCACCTTCGAGGCAGAGGGGACAGAGGTGACCTTCTGCGTGGAAAACGGCGGCCTGACCGATCGACTTCCCCTGCTGATCGGGACCATGGCGGCCGCCGCAGCCGCACTCCTTGTGCTGGTGCACGGCGCCCTGAAGCGCCGGCGCAAGGATAAAGAGCAGCACCTTCGCAGCGGCCGCCGCAAAAACGGCAGCCACGCCTCCGATGGGCGCCGATCCGACAAAGACCGATCCGATGAAGCCGTCTCCGGCAGGCGAAGCGCCGGCGGACGCAACACCGGAAGAAGCCGGAAGAAGAATTCGCCGCAGAAGGCCCGCTTTGACGAAAGCGAGTGGCTCGATGACGAGGTATAAGCGGCATAAGCAAGAAAAAGCACAGGAAAAGCACAGGAAAAGCCCCGGAGCCGGCATGGCAATATGCATGCCGGCTCCGGGGCTTTCGTCATTCCTTCCGCCGCTGATCCCTAAGGAAACGCTGATTAAATCAGCGTTTCCCTAAAACGCGAAAGAATGCGATTTTCTCAATGCGTAAGGGAAT
>CAYXAN010000026.1:0-12128 GCA_964461705.1 uncultured Sarcina sp.
CCTGATGGAACGGTGTCGGCACCCCCCTCCGCCGCCCGTTCTGAGACGATAACTCCATGATTGTTGCAATGATGGAGTTCCTTTTCCCCTTGCAGAAAGAAGCATCATGGCTCCCCCGCCGTGATGCTTCTTTCCATTTGTCTTTTGATATCTGTAAAAATCCCGGACAACGGCTGCGCGGGCAGAGCACCTCCGTGCAAAAGCGAGGGCACATCGCTCGAGGGAGTGTCAGCTCAGTCCCAGATATTTGAACAGAATCATCACAATTCCCATAGCAACCAGCAGTGCTCCCACCACTGCCTTGGACACGAGCGGTCTCATCCGATTGGCCGCCCGGGCAGAAATCCCGGCCGCCGCCAGCGTAGTGGCGGCACATACGGCAAGAATCCTCAGATCCGGCACTCCCTTCAGCATAAAGTGAAGGCCGGAGCCGAACAGTGCAGTAAAGGTCATGATCAGCACACTGGTGCCAACCGCCACCTTCAGTTCATCTCCCATAACCAGCGTCAGCACCAGCAGCATCATCATTCCGCCGCCCGTTCCCATAAAACCGCAGATAAAGCCGATCCACAGGCCGCACACAACCTGCTCCGCTCTGCGCCAGCCGGGCGTCGAGGGCAGCGGCAGAACGGCATTTTCCTCCTTTTTCTGCAGAACCTGCAGCAGCTGCTGACACCCCAGAAACAAAGAACCCGCAATGGACAGAAAGCCCAGTGCTCCATTGGGAACATATTGCGCGATCAGGCTTCCTGCTGCCGTACCGATCAGGACAAGCACCAGAAGCTTCCCCGCATTCGCCCGGTCAATGTTTCCCGACTTGTGATAGGTCCAGGCAGAGACCGCAGAGGCCAGCACATCCGAGGCAAGGCCGACCGCCGTTGCCTGATAGGCGGGAACGCCAACCAGGCCGATCAGGAGCGGCCCGATGAACGCCGCCGCCGAAAGACCGGCAAAGCCCGTTCCGATACCGGCTCCGATGCCGGCGGCTATGCATGCAAACAACGTCCGTAATGACACAATCCTGCTCCCTTCTGTCAACCCGTTAAGAATCCGTTAAGTAAACTATGCGGAATGATAACACACTCTGCCCTGCGGACTCAATGAAGTGATGCGGGAAAACAGCTGCCTATCGATGCCTCGATGCTTGCAGAAGGATCCTCTTCCGCACTATAATCCACCTGTTGGTGCTGCGGTCAGGTTCGGGATGGAGCCTTTACCATGCGCAGGACCTGTCTTACGTCTTTTTTGGAGGAACGATGATGTGCGATAGGAAAGCTGCGGCAGGCGATGAGAGGGCTGCCGCATTGATGGATCAGATTTCGGAGCTGGCCAAAGAGGCCGGCCGCATCATACTGGAGGGAGCCGGGCACGCCAAAAGCCGGCGCTCCAAGGAGGGACACGCCAATTTTGTCACGGAATACGATGCACGGGTGCAGCGGTTCCTCATCGGGCATCTGCAGGAGCTCCTGCCAGAGGCACACTTTGTCGGGGAAGAGGACGGAGCCGCGGTGTTCCTTCCGGAATATGAGGATGGCCTCACCTTTGTCATTGACCCCATTGACGGAACCTCTAATTTCATGAAGGGATACCCGCCCAGCGTCACCAGCATCGGCCTTTTGAAGGATGGAAAGCCCTGGATCGGAGTGATTTACAATCCCTTTACCGACCAGCTCTTCACCGGTCTTATGGGCGTCGGGGCATGGGAAAACGGTGTTCCGATCCACACCTCCGGGGACGCCATGGCCGACAGTCTGATCATGATGGGAACCACTCCCTATTACTATGACGAGCTTGCCCGGCAGACCTTTGATCTGGCTTATGAATATCTTGCCCGCTGCATTGACCTTCGCCGCAGCGGCAGCGCCGCCTGGGACATGTGCATGGTTGCCTCCGGCCGCATCGGTATGTATTTTGAGCTGCGGATTCATCTGTGGGATTACGCTGCCGCCGCCTGCATTCTGGAGGCAGCCGGCGGAAGGGTAACAGACGAAGAAGGACGGCCCCTGTCCTATCGGGACCGATCCGCCGTCTTTGCCGTCTCCGCAGGAATTGCCAAGGAGGACTATCTGCCCACCAGGCACAAAATCAAAATGGCCAGTGTAATCGCCGCCGACACATAGATCAGAAGGGTCGCCGCAAAAACAAGCCACGCCCGCCAGTTGTTTCCTCTCTGGAGATCGCGCTTCATCTTGATCATCCACTCATATTCCTCGGTCTGGGAGGGTGCCGGATTCAGGATGTAGAAATGCACCGTGCATGCCACCACCATGGCGCCCAGAAGGACGATGATGTCCGTCACCCCCAGAATCATGAAGATGTTCATCGGGATGTCCGCCGTGCACATAGGGGCAATCATCCCCACCAGAAAGCACACCGCAAAGATCATGATGGGAATCATGACGGTCAGCCGATTGACGCTGCTGGAAACCTCCCGGCTGCGCTCCAGCTCATAGCTGTACTGCAGGCGCAGCGCCTCCGGTGAGGGCGGCAGCACCGGCTGTGGCATCCTGCCGGCTCTTTTGTCTGTTTCCTTTGCATCCGTTCTTCCTGCATCGGATCCTTCTGCATCCGGTCTTCCGGCGTCCGATCTTCCTGCCTCCGACTCCTTCCTGCCCGGCTCGTTTGTATTCCATGCCTTCCGTCTCTCTTCCACATTCAGGTTCGTCACTGACATATCGGCACCTCCTTTTCGCGGTAACAGTATAACATGATATACTGTGATACCGGGGTCAAAAGGTTCAACGCCCCGATGAGAGCTTGCTCTCGTAAGGACCGTTGAACCTGGGACCCTGCTATCATACTGTTAGGAGGAGGTATCCAAATGGACTCAAATCGCATCAAACGCAACGAACAACTGGCCCGGAAGATCATTCACAGCCTGACATCCCGCAACATGCACGGATATTATGCCGCGACCAAGGAGGAGGCTCTTCAGAAGGCGCTTGAGCTGATTCCGGAGGGCTCCGCTGTCTCCTGGGGCGGTTCCCTGTCCATTGCGGAAATCGGACTCAAGTCGGCCGTTCTGAACGGAAACTATGTTGTCTACAACCGGGATGCGGCATCTGACAGGGAGGAAAAGCGCAGGATTGAGCTGCAGTCCTTCGGTGCGGACTGGTTTCTTTCCAGCACCAATGCCATCACGGAGGACGGCATCCTGATGAACATCGACGGCAACGGCAACCGCGTGGCCTGTCTTGTCTACGGGCCAAGGCACGTCCTGTTCATCGTGGGAATGAACAAGGTGGTTCGGGATGTGGAGGCTGCTGTCTCCCGTGCACGAAACGAGGCGGCGCCGGTCAATGCGGCCCGTTTTCAGGGAAAAACGCCCTGCTGCGCCAACGGCTCCTGCGGCGACTGTCTGTCCGCCGACACCATCTGCTCCCAGTTTCTTATCACGAGATATGAAAAGCATCCCGGAAGATATCACATCATCCTCGTCAATGAGGATCTTGGCTTTTAAAAACGCCGTTCAAAGCGTTGCTGCAGGACAGACACCAGCCGGATGACGCGCCCCGGCAAAGATGTCCAGGGCTGCCATACGGCCAAAGCATTTCCTGAGCCCTTCCCTTTTCCCCCGTGACAGGCAAGGATAAGTGTCCTATAGTTAATCCTGTGAGGGAGGCCTCCGCAGTTCAATGGCGATTGTGCGGAGGAAGAGGGAATATGTCGAAGCTTGAGCAAACCACCAACACCGTAACCGCAGAGCAGTCTGCGGTTATTTCTGCGTCTGCAGAATGCGGATCAAAGGAATGTGGATTGAAAGAATGCGGATCAAAGGAACGCAAATCGGCAGAACGGGGACCTGTCGATCCGATTCCCGCGAACCGTGCGCCGTCGCAGGGAGGGAATGCGGAGAATCCCATGCTGACCGGGGTCATCTGGCAGCAGCTTCTGATCTTCTTCGTGCCGCTTCTTGCGGGAACCTTTTTCCAGATGCTGTACAACACGGTGGATGCCGTCATTGTGGGGCGTTTTGTCGGAAAGCTTGCTCTGTCCGCCGTCGGCGGCGCCACCGCCACGCTGATCAACCTGTTTGTAGGGCTCTTTGTCAGCATCACGTCCGGTGTCACGGTGGTGGTTTCCCAGTACTATGGGGCAAAGCGGGAGGCCGAGCTGCAGAAGGCCATCCATACCGGCATCTCTCTGGCTGTTCTGCTTGGGCTTGTGCTCACCATCGTTGTTTTCGCACTGGCAGGCCCGATGCTGCGGGCCATGAACACCCCCGAAGAGACGCTGGCGCAGTCCGAGGTCTACCTTCGGATCTATGCCTGCGGCATGATCGGCAACATGCTCTACAACACCGGTGCCTCCATCCTGCGGGCCGTGGGAGATTCCCGGCGCCCCTTCCTCTATCTTGTGATCGGTACGGTTTCCAACATCATACTGGATCTGTTCTTCATTATTGTCCTGCACCTGGGGGTCGCCGGGGCTGCCCTGGCCACCATCCTCTCCCAGTATGCCAGTGCCGTCGGAGCGTTTCTGTTCCTTCTGCGGACGGACAGTGTGGTGCGCGTTTTCCCGGGGAAGCTGCATCTGGATGCGTTTTTTGCCTGGAAAATCCTGCAGATCGGCATCCCGGCCGCCTTCCGTTCCCTGATGTATTCCTTCTCCAACGTGCTGATCCAGACCTCCATCAACGGCTTCGGTACCGATACCGTGGCTGCCTGGACCGTCTGGGGAAAAGTGGATGCTGTTTTCTGGATGATCATCAACTCTCTCGGCATCGCCACGACAACGGTCGTCGGGCAGAATTATGGCGCCGGCAGGAAGGACCGGGTGCGCAAATGTGCGCGCCAGGCGCTGGCCATCACCGCCCTTTTCAATGTGGTGCTGTGCGCCGTCATCCTTCTGGGGCGCAGCTTCTTCGTTCGAATCTTTACAAGCGACCCCGACGTCATCCGGCAAAGCATTGAGATTGCCGAATTCATGGCTCCCGTTTTCATTACCTACATCGCCATTGAAATTTTCTCCGGCGTGCTGCAGGGGATGGGCGATGCCCTGATTCCCACCATCATTACGATTCTGGGGGTATGCGTGATCCGCATTGTCTGGATCTATACCTTTGTGCCTGCCCATCACTCCATGAAATCCGTCATGGCGAGCTACCCCATCAGCTGGACCATTTCCAGCATTGCATTTTTTATTTATTACGAATGGTATGTACAAAGGCACCGGATCCGGTAACATAGGATCCGGCCGTTTTGTCGATCGAATTCTTTGCCAATCCGGCTTTTCATCAATCCGGCTCCTTGTCAATCCATCCCTCTGTGAATCGTATCCTCCCCGTAGCGGCTTTTGATCTTCTTCATCATTTCGTCCAGTCGGGAATTGCGCTGCGTTTCCCGAAGGAGCCTTTCCTGCTCCGCCTCCTGCCTTTTTTTCTCCTCCTGCTTTCTTTTCTGCTCCTTAAGGAAGCTCTCCAGATCCAGCTGGCGGTATTCGCCGCGATCGAGGGTACTGACACCCACTCCGATGAGCCGCACCCCTGCGCCGCGGTCAAAGATTCCGCCGCGTTCATAAAGAAGATCCTTCAAAAGCTCTCCTGACTTCCCGCAAATCA
Source organism: uncultured Sarcina sp. (assembly GCA_964461705.1). GTDB lineage: Bacteria > Bacillota > Clostridia > Lachnospirales > Lachnospiraceae > CAG-791. Next base: position 5,561 of record CAYXAN010000026.1, read on the forward strand.
CAGCGGCTTCATTGGTAGAGGCGGTCAGCTTAAGCTGTCTGGAATGTCGATGGAAGTCATTGGTCTTTACGCTGACCGTAACGGTGCTGCCAAAGAGGCCGTCTTTCTGCAGCCTTCCCGCCACCTTTTCCGACAGGCTTTGCAGAATCGGCGGTACCATCCGCTCATAGCTTTGCAGAGTCACATCCTCTGCGGTCGTCACCTCGTTGGAATAGCTCTTGGCCTCCTCGCTCTGCACTCGAACATGATCACTCCCCTGCCCGTGACTGGCGCGGTGAATGTACTCTCCTCCCTTTTCCCCCAGAAAATCCTGCAGCGTACTAAGCTCAAGGGCTGCCGCATCGCCGATGGTGACAACGCCAAGCCCTGCAAGCCGTGCCGCTGTTTTGGCTCCGCAGCCATAAAGCGAAGCGATGGGAAGCGGCCACATTTTGTCCGGTATTTCCTCCGGCCACAGGGTATGGGTTTTGTCCGGCTTTTGAAAGTCGCTCGCCATCTTTGCCAGAAGCTTATTCGTGGAAATGCCGACATTCACCGTAAAGCCGAGGCGGGTGCGGATGCTGTCACGGATCGCAGCCGCCATCTGAAGGGCTTCTTCGCACAAGTCGCCCTCATCAAGGCCGGATGCCGCAGGATCTTTTTCCTCCGTCAGCTTCTGTCTTAAACCATGTCTGCTGCCCGAAAGTGCCTGCGTCACGTCCACATAGGCCTCATCCACGGAGGCCTGCTGCACAAGCTCCGAAAATTCATGGAGGATACCAATAAAGGCTCTCGAGTACGTGCGGTAGGTCTCCCAGTCCGACGAAACCAAAATCAGGCCCGGGCACTTCTGCAGCGCCTTCACCACAGGCTCTCCTGTCGAGATGCCGTAGCGCTTCGCCGGGATGGATTTTGCCGTAATGATGCCGTGCCTTGTCTCTACATCACCGCCCACAGCAGAGGGAACCGTCCGCAAATCCACGCAAAAAGGATCCTCCCGCAGCCGCTTTACGGCGGACCACGAGAGGAACGCACTGTTTACATCCACATGAAAAATAATCCGCTTTCTTTCCATTACCGCATACTCGGTGTCAGCTTCCTGCACGGTGTCAGTCCTATGCTCTATGTCGCCTCTTACTCGGTATCGCAGGCTCTTTTGTTTCACTTCGAGCCATCGATTTCAAATTCCTCGATGACCTCATCGTTCGGAAGAAGCGGCCAGGTGCTGTCTGTAATCCGCACATCCAGACTGTTGTCATTGTCTCTGTAAATCATGCCGGACATCTTCTCTCCGTTCGGATCCGTCACTTCGAAGTACATTTTGTGATCCTCGAACGTTCCGACGCCGTCCTCCAGACTGCACAGTCTGGTGATGCAGATGTTCACTGCGAACGTACCGTCCCCATTGTCCGAAATTGTCAAGGTACTTCCGTCATCCTTCGTGCGCTCACCCAGAAAATAGTTCTCCAGTTCCTCTGTGCGATCCTTCTGTGCATCGCCGGTTGCCTCACTCTGCGCCGGCTGATAAAGACTTTCCGCGAACACCTGGATATCCATTCCGTTCAGATCCGTTCCCGCAGCGGAAAGAGAATAGGCTATGCCCGGCACCGCATCGTACCAGTTGACAACCTGTACCATCCGGGCATTTTCCTCATCGGATTCTGCATATCCGTAGTATTTGGCCGGCAGACCGGAAACCTCTCCATCGAGCTCCGAATCCCATTGGTATGACATTCCGGAGATGTCCGTTAATTCATCGGCCATCTCCATTCTGTAATTCCATTGAGCACCCTCCAGCGTGTAGCTCATCTGAGCCAGGCCGTCTTCCCTCATATAGGAATACACAACCTCTGAAGCGCCCTCCGGTGCGGTCATGACAAATCCGGTTGCCTCTGCAACTCCCTGCTCATCCGATTCCGTCCACGGGTTGGCAAGCTCCTCCGCGCCGGCCGTTTCAGAGGCGTCCGATGCTGCGTCATCCGATTTTTCAGCGTCCGAGGTTTCGGCATCCGACGCTTCCGTTTCCGCTGCTTCCGAAGCCCCGGCGTCTTCCTCCGTATTCTCCTTAGCCGCATCCGGCGACGGCTCAGATGCCGTGCTGCAGCCTGTCATCAGCGCGGCCCCGATTGCAGCCGCTGTCAACAGGGAAACCATTTTTGTCTTCATCATGGATTGATTCCTTTCCTTTATCCGAGGCTGCCGGCAATGTCGATATTCTCACCGACCAGACCGACCCACGCGCCGTCTGCCGCCTCCGGTGCCTCCGGATGTGCGATCAGCCACTTGTTGGTCATGCGCAGCATTCTGTCCTCGCTGCAGACGCCCTCGGTCCTGCAGGTTCCCACGTTCGTTCCCTGCGGAAGCGCGACCAGTACCTTAAAGCCCTTTGCGGGATCGGTATGACAGGGGGCGTAATGAAGCGATGTTCCGTACACCTCAACCAGAACGCCGGCGGGTACGCGGAAGGCCTTCACGGTTGCCGTATCCAGCTTTCCATCCTCGGTGATGTCGCTCTCTCTTCCAAGAAGCAGGATAAAATCCTCCGTGCCGAGGTTGAACTCGCTGCTGCGGTGATATTCCAGACAGTTGAGCCTGGTGTTGTGTCCGTTGCACCAGCCAAGCTGTACGGGAAGTCCGCCGAACAGCGTGGGTGCCAGCTTCTTTCCTGCCTCCAGCTCCTGCAGTGCAGGCTCCTCTGCCACATACGCGGTTCCCTCCGGGAGCGGAGTGTGCTCCTTCAATGCCTCAACAATGGGTGCTGTGTCCGCACCCGTAACCACTCTTCCGTATTCTGCAAATTCCGGATCTGTTACCTGATAAATCTTCATTGCGTGCCTCCTTGTCTTGTCTGTCTGCAGCAGCCTCTCTGCAGCCCATTGAATCTATATCTGACAATATACCACTCCGGCAAGGAAACCGTGAATACAGGTAACACACATCTTCACTTGTCCCATGCCATTTTGATCCCTGCGATGCTATCATGAGAGCTTGGGTTCCGTTCACAAACATGAAACACAGCTGTTCAGCATGCCCGCCGATGTAACGTAAATTCGTCTGCGAGCGGCCGATTCATGTTAAATCGGCAGTCGTGCTGATGCTCCGGCTGCTGCATTCGGCAAAACCGCTTCCACGGATTTTGCCTCAGTGAGGTATCAATATGAAGAATACATCCACCTCTCATTCCGGTCCGCACCGCTGGTACAAGCTGGACAATGCGGCCATCATCGTGCCCTGCTCGGCCCACGGATTTGACACCCGCGTTTTCCGCATTGTCTGCGAGCTTACGGAGGCAGTGCAGCCGCAGCTGCTCCAGCAGGCCCTGGATGAAACCATTGATGAATTTCCGCACTTTAACTGCGCTCTTCGAAAGGGTCTGTTCTGGTACTATCTCGACGGTCTGGACGAAACCGCCGCCGTGACAGAGGACAACCAGCCCCCGCTGGCTCCTCTGTATTACCCTGGGCTTCGCAGCCTGCTCTACCGCGTCACCTATCACGGCAGACGCATCAATCTGGAGATGTTCCATGTGCTGGCAGACGGCACGGGCGCCTTTGTGTTCTTCCGCAAAATGCTCACCCGGTACCTGTCCTTGGTGCACGGCGTGGAGGTCACGGACGCCGCCTCTGATGTTTCCTCCTCCACAGAGAAATCAACGGATGCCTTTTCGCAATATTATCAGAAGATGAAGAGCTCCCAGCTCAAGCAGATGACCTCGGTCAAGGCCTACCAGCTTCGCGGCGAAATGGATGAAAACGGGCACAATCATCTGGTGGAGGGCATTGTTTCCGCCAAGGCCTTTGTGGATCTGGCGCACCGGTACCACACAACCGTCGGCGTCCTCCTGACCTCCATCTACATCGCCGCCGTCATCGACGGCATGACGGTCCGTGACCGGAAGCGTCCGGTGGTCATCAGTGTCCCTGTAAACCTCCGGCAGTTTTTCCATTCCGATACCGCGCGGAATTTTTTCGGCGTCATCAACATTTCCTATGATGCCCGCGAGTATGACGGATCTCTGGAGAGCATCATCGAAAAGGTGCGTCAATCCTTCGGCGATCAGCTGACGCCGGACAAGGTGGCCGCTACCATGAATTCGTACACCAAGCTGGTGGGCAATTATCTGGTCAAGGTGGTTCCTCTGTTCCTGAAGGAGCCTGCACTGACCTATTTTCTCGCCAAAGCGCACAGCGGAGTAACCGCAACTCTTTCCAATCTGGAGAAAATCCGCATGGCGCCGGAGCTGGAGGACTATATTGATCATTTTGCCGCCTTCATGACGGCACCGGCCACGCAGGTCACCATTGCGACCTACAAGGACAAGCTGTGCCTTGGCTCCGCCGGGGGCTATGTCAACCACGATGTCATGCTCCGCTTTTATCGGCGGCTGACCGCTCTCGGGCTGTCGGTGGAGCTGGCCACCAACGATTATGACGCATAATATGTCTGTTCAGCACCTGCCAATTTCAACGTGAATAGACCGCTTGCGGGCGGATTTACGTTTGAAATTGGCAAGCGCCTCTGGCCGGCCACATCGAGGTTTTCCGGAGGAAAATCGAGATGAGGCTGAACAGACCTGCACTTATTCCAAGGAAGGGGTATCCTATGCAATACTGTCCGAAATGTAAGATTCGCATCCGCGGTTCCAAGTCCTGCTGCCCTCTTTGTCAGGGCAAGCTGCAGGGTGAACCGGAGGAGGGACCGTTCACCGTCCTGCCGCAGCCCAAGGTCAGCGGCCTGTCCTTTTTCAAGCTCATCACCTTCATCGTTGTCTGTGCGGAGCTGCTGTTTGGCTTCCTTCGGTACCTTCTTGGCCCCACCGCTCCGGTTGCCATTCTCGCCATCATCACCCTGGTGGCCTGGTGCGATCTGCTGGTAATGTCCTGGTTTCGAAACAACATCATGAAAACCATGGTGGTGCAGTTTTATATCCTGATGGTTCTCATCGTCATTTCTGACGTGCAGACCGGCCATCATGGCTGGTCTCTGGCCTGGGTTCTGCCCGTTGCCTTTGTGGTGCTGGCCTGCGCCACGGTTTCGGTTGCCCGCTCCTATCGGATTCCGCTGGAAACCTATGTGATGTATCTGTTCTGGAACGTCATCCTCTCCTTCCTGCAGATCATCGGCATTGCTGTCGGAGCGAATCCCTTCCCGCTTCCGGCCGTTGCCAGCATTCTGCTTCTGGTTGTGCTGGGAGCCGCCGTGGTGATTTTCCGCTTCAAGGACTTACAGCGCGCCGCAGGAAAATGGTTCAATTTGTAATAGCACACCTCCTCACTGCGTATTTTATGATACCAGGGTCTCAAGGCGGGCGCTCCGGTGAGAGCTTGCTCTCGCAGGGAGCGTCCGCTTTAGAGCCCGCCGCAACATGGGTAAGCATTCAGGAGAGGGTATGACGAAGAAGACGGAATCCGCATCCGCGGAGTTAAATCAGAAAAGGGAAAACACACGCGCAGGAAATTCCGCTCCACTGGAGCACGCACGGGAGCACCGGAAGGCGGTGGTCCGGCACCTGCATGAGCGCAACCGGCAGCTGGCGGACGGTGCCGAAAAGCTGATGGCCAATGCCGGGAGCGTTGTGGAGCCCTCTTTAAGCGCCATTGTCGAGCAGCGCGGGGAGCCGCCGATCCCGGAGGATCAGGCTCTTGTCTCACACGTCTGGTATCGGATTCCGCTTCCGGACGGGATCTGCGGCGACGGATCCGAATTTCATTGCTATCTGAAAAAGGGCGCCGGCGACCATCTTGTCATCTTTTTGTCCGGCGGCGGCGTAGCCTGGAACGAGTATACCGCCGCAAGGCCGGTAACCGGCTCCCGCATGGCGGCGGGAGAACCCAATTTCTACTGGAATAATCTGCGTCCCATCACGCAGCTGATGAACATCAATGTCGGAATCACCGAGGCGGACTCCGCCCGCAATCCGTTCCGGGATTGGAATTTTCTCGTAATCCCCTATACTACAGGGGACTTCCATGTCGGCAATCGAGACGTTCCTTATATGGATGAGGAAGGAACGCCGCAAATCCTGCACTGTCACGGAGCTGCCAACGTACAGGCGGCACTGCGCGTCGGCAAATCGTATTTTCCGAACCCGGACAAGCTCCTGATCGCCGGAGATTCCGCCGGAGGCTTTGCGGTTCCCGCCTGCAGCGAAACCATTGTCGATGACTGGTACCCCTCCGTAACGGACATCACCCTGTTCTCCGACAGTGCGCAGCTCTTATGCCGCAGCTGGCAGACCATTGCACGGGATTTCTGGGGCGCTGCCCCTGCTGTCTGGGAGCCGATTGAGACCCCCAACATCACCTATGACTGGTATCGTCATCTCCTGCAGGGTCACCCGGGAAAATTTCGGATTCTGTATGCCTCCTCAACCCACGATTACCTGCTCTCGGCCTATTACAATGACATGACCACGAGGGTCTATCAGACCAATGCCGGCGTGCGAAGCGCCTTTTACCGGCAAACCAAGAATATGGTGCACTGGCTGCGGGAGCTTACGCCGGATTCCGCCTTCTTCATCAACAACTGGGTGAATCCCCTCTTCACCAAGGCGCAGATGGGCACGGTTCACACCGCAGTGCGCCAGCCT
>CAYXAN010000027.1:0-12067 GCA_964461705.1 uncultured Sarcina sp.
CAGCGCAGCATGTAGTAAAGGTAGTAATCATGCAGCTCATAGGGCCCCACCAGATCCTCTGTTTTCTGTGGGATGGTCCCGTCCTCCGAGGGCGGCAGAAGCTCCGGACTCACCGGTGTATCCAGTACATCCTGCAGGCAGGCGGCAAGCTCCGGCTCCGATGTCCTTGCCCTTTCCATACAGTAGCGGACCAGATGGGAAACCAGGGTCTTTGGAACCCCCGCGTTCACTGCGTACATGGACATATGATCCCCGTTGTAGGTTGCCCAGCCAAGAGCCAGCTCGGACAGATCACCGGTTCCGATGACAAGGCCTCCTGTCTTATTGGCAATATCCATCAAAACCTGTGTACGCTCCCTGGCCTGTCCGTTTTCATAGGTCACATCGTGAACGTTCTCGTCCTGACCGATATCCGCAAAATGCTGATGCACCGCATCCCGAATCGGTATCTCCAAAAGCGTCGCATGAAGAGAATCTGCCAGAGTCAGTGCGTTGCTGTGCGTGCGGTCCGTTGTTCCGTAGCACGGCATGGTCACTGCCAGAATGTTCCGCCGCTCCATTCCGACAAGGTCAAAGGCCCGGGCGGTCACCAAAAGAGCCAGCGTCGAATCCAGTCCGCCGGACACGCCGACCGCTGCCGCCGCACAATGAACATGTGCCAGTCTCCTTGCCAGCCCCCTTGCCTGAATGTTCAGAATATCCTCACAGCGCTGGGAACGTCCTGCCGCATCTGCCGGCACAAAGGGATGGGGGTCGAAGATTCTGTCCAGAACCAGCTCTCTTTGCTCCATATGAATCGGCAGATACCGATAATCCCTCTCTCTTTTTATATGGAACGTCGTCATCCGCCGGCGCTCATAATTCATGCGCTGGATGTCGAACTCCGCATACGTAAGCTTTGTCTCTTCATAGTGATTGTCAAAAATGGTCCGCTGCGCCAGCATGCTTCCGTTTTCCAGCAGCATCACCCGGCCGCCGAACACAAGATCCTGTGTGGACTCTCCGTCCCCGGAGCTGACATATACATAATCTGACAGAGTCCTGGCGGAGATGGAGGAAAACAGCTGCGTCCGATAGGAATCCTTTCCCACCGTCTCATTGGAGGCAGACAGATTGACAATCAGATTTGCTCCTGCCACGGCATGCCGCAAATGAGGCGGCTGAACCACCCACGCATCCTCGCACAGCTCACAGCCGATCAGCAGATCCTTCACCGCATCCACCTCAAACAGGATGTGGCTGCCAAAGGGAATCTCCTCCCCGTCATAATGAATCATCACCGGCTCTTCCGGCCCCGGGGTAAACTGCCTCGGCTCGTAGAACTCTCCGTAATCCGGCAAAAAAAGCTTAGGAATAAAGGCGCAGATCCGGCCATCCTGCAATACGGCCGCCGTATTGTACAGCTTTCCCTGATATTCCAGCGGAAAGCCCACAAAGATCAGTGCATCGCACCCTTTCGTTGCCTGCCGGATTCGCTTCAGTGCCCTTTCTGCTCCGCGAAGAAGCGCATCCTGCAGGAAAAGATCATTCCCGGTATAGCCCGTGACGGACAGCTCCGGAAAAACCACAACGCAAGCCCCCTCTGCCGCTGCCTTTTGCATCACCCCTATGATCTCTTCCGCATTCCCGTCGGCATCTCCCAGCGTCATCCGGGGAACCGCCGCCGCCACCTTAATAAAGCCATCCTTCATATCGTCATGCCTCTGCACCTTTCAGGAAACGCTGATGAAATCAGCGTTTCCTTAGAATGATTTCGAATGCCTCCACCACCTTCTCCATCTGCTCCCTCGTTCCGATGGTGATCCGCAGGTAGTCCTGAATCATCGGCTTGTTCCAGTGCCTCACGCAAATGTGCTGTGCGCGAAGCCTGTCAAACAGTTCCTGTCCGGAATGCTCCGGGTGGCGCGCAAAGATGAAGTTTGCCTTTGACGGCGGATAAACAAAGCCGAGCCTTGTCAGCTCCCCTGCAAACCATTCTCTCGTTTCCCGAATTTTCCCTGTAATCTCCTGAAAATAGGCCTCATCCTCTACCGCTGCCGTTCCCATGCGAAGGGTCTGCAGATTCATGGTGTAGGAATTGAAGGAGAACTTCACATCCTTGAGATATCCGATGAGCTTCTGACTCCCGAAGGCAAAGCCGATTCTGGCACCTGCCATCGCCCTCGACTTGGAAAAGGTCTGCACCACCAGCAGATTGTCGTACCGTGCAAGGAGAGGCAGTGCGGAAGCCGCGCCGAAATCAACATAAGCCTCATCGATGATGACCACCTTGTCCTGATTGGCGGCAACGATCCTCTCGATCTGCGAAAGCGCAAGCTCCACTCCGGTCGGTGCATTCGGGTTGGGAAGAATGATGCCTCCCCCTTCCTCCCGATCCCCTTTGTATGCCTCGGATTCCGGCACATAGTTCTCAGGATCAATGGTGAAATCCTCACGGAGAGGAATTGCGGAATACGGGATGCGGTAGAGCTCCGCCCACACATCGTAAAAGGAATACGTGATATTGGGGAACAGCAGCCGCTTTCCTGATGTAAAGAAGGCAAGAAATGCCATGGCCAGGACGTCATCCGAGCCCACCCCGACAAAAACCTGCTCCGGTTTTACCCCGTAGCGCCGTGCCAGTGCATCGGCCAGCGGCTGTGCATTCATGTCCGGATACAGCCGCAGCCGATCGTAATCCCTTGCCAGCTCCTCTGCCGCCGCGGAAACGCCCGGTGCCGGCGGATAGGGACACTCATTGGTATTCAGCTTGATGATTTGCGGATCCTTCGGCTGTTCCCCTGCCACATAGGGCTCCACCCGCCGCACATTGTCTTCCCAGTTCATACGTTCCTCCCCATGCTGTCTTTATCTTCTGCCGTCTCAGGACCACCTGCAGCTTTCGTCAAGGCGCGCCGTTAAGCGGAAAGCTCCGGCTGTGACTGCCGCCGCGTCAAGGCTACTGCAGAACCTTGGACAGAAAATCCCGAAGCCTTGGATTCTTCGGATTGCCGAAAAACGCCTCCGGCGTATTCTCCTCCTTAATCACACCTTCATCGATGAAAATAATCTTGGATGCCACCTGCCTTGCAAAGGCCATTTCGTGTGTCACCACCACCATGGTCATGCCGGATTCCGCGAGCTCAGTCATAACCTGCAGAACCTCCCCTACCATTTCCGGATCCAGGGCTGAGGTCGGCTCATCAAACAGCATAACCTCCGGGTTCATCGCCAGCGCACGGCAAATCGCAATGCGCTGCTGCTGACCGCCGGACAAGGATCTTGGATAAGCGTCTGCCTTGTCCTCCAGATTCACCCTGCGCAGCAGCTGCAGGGCCTTCTCGCGTGATTCCTCTTTATTCATCAGCCCAAGCTTGACCGGTGCAAGTGTAATATTGTCCATAATGGTCAGGTTGTTAAACAGATTAAAGTGCTGAAACACCATTCCCATTCTTTGACGGATCTTATTAATGTCTGTATGCGGATGATTGATCTGCACATCATCCAGCCACACCTCGCCCTCGGTGGGCATCTCCAGAAGGTTCAGACAGCGCAGAAAAGTGGATTTGCCGCAGCCGGAAGGCCCCACCAGAACAATCTTCTCTCCCTTACGAATGTTATAGTTGATCCCACGCAGTACGTGATTATCACCAAATTCCTTCTTCAGATCCTTTACACGGATCAGCGCATTCTCTTCTGACATGGATCTTTTCCCTTTCCTTTGTGATCGCACGGCAAACGCACTACCGGCTGTCGCTCTGCTTCATTCTCTTCTCCAGCAGTCCGAAGAAGGCGGACAGAACCTTGACCACTGCAAAGTATATGACAGCTGCTCCCAGCAGCGGCATCATATATTGATACGTCGCAGAGGACACCTGATCCGACGCATGCGTCAGCTCAGAGAGCCCGACGGCCGCTGCAATGGAGGTCTCCTTCAGCAGCGTGATAAATTCATTCAGAAGGGACGGAAAGCAGTTTTTAAATGCCTGCGGAAGAATGATGTAAAACATCGTCTGCATTTTGGACAGCCCAAGAGATCTCCCTGCCTCCATCTGTCCCTTGTCCACAGACTGAATGCCTCCCCGCAGGATTTCAGCCACATACGCCCCGGAATTGATGGCAAAGGCCATGGTCGCAACCAGAATCTTGTTCTTGGAGGTCGCCATGATCACATTCCACATGATAAGGAGCTGAATCATCGTAGGCGTCCCGCGAATGACATCAATGTACACAAAGGCAATACGAGATGCCAGCGTCCTTTTTCCGCTCTTTGCGCGGCTCATATTGAACAGGCAGGCCAGCGTTCCCAGGATCAGTCCAAGGATCGCGGCAAACATCGTCACCTCGAGAGTATTTCCCAACCCCTTCACAAAAAGAAGCCAACGATCGTTCTTTATAAATGCCTTATAGAATTGGTTTGTCAAATCTGCCATAGGATTCCTCCGCGCCACACAGGTGGACTCATGCACACCTGCTTATTGTATCCTCAGGACGCCCGATTTGAAAAGAGGATGGGCGCAATTCGCGTCCATCCTCTTTCGGCTCTTTTGGATTTTCCCTTATTCGTCCGCCGGGATTACTCTGCCTCGTAGCTGTTGATGTACTGCTCTACCAGGGTGTCATAGGTCCCGTCTGCCTTCATGTCAGCCAGCGCGCCGTTGATGGCCTCCAGCATGACCTCGTCATCCTGAGGCATGGCAATGCCGTACTGCTCCTCATCAAAGTCAAACTCCGAGCCGTCGACCAGCTGCAGCTTGTCCGAATACTGGGCAACAAATGCCTCTCCGGGTACCTGGTCAATGACAACAGCGTCATCCTTGCCGTTTACCAGATCCAGAACCGCCTGATTAAAGCTCTTCACGGATACAACGGCACTGTCGTTGATCTCTCTGGCTACAATCTCTCCTGTCGTGCCGGCCTGAACACCGATGGCTCCGGCCGCTGCCAGATCCTCCGCTGTCTTGATCTCCGAGTTGACAGGAAGCAGAACCGCCTGCGTTGCATTGTAATAAGAGTCAGAGAAGTTTACAGACTCCAGTCTTTCCTCTGTAATGGTCATTCCGGTTGCCGCGCAGTCCACCTTAACCCCGATGGCGGGAACAATACCGTCAAAATCCATATCCTCGATGACAACATTGACACCGAGACGCTTTCCGATCTCGTTCATCATGGCGACATCGAAGCCGGTTACATCGTTCTCGTTGGACGTAATCGCCTCAAACTCGTCCGTGCCGTCCCCTACATACTCAAACGGAGGGAAGGTGGAATTCAGTGCCACCGTCAGCTAACCGTCTGCAAGATACTTGGACGCAGACAGATCGACGCCGGAGGTTTCCTCCTCCGCAGCTTCCTCTTCAGAAGCTTCCTCTTCCACGGCTTCCTCTGCTGTTTCCTCCTCGGCGGTCTCCGCTGTTTCCTCCGTGGTCTCCTCTGTCGTCTGCGCTTCCTCTGATGAAGAATCCGCAGCGCTGCTGCAGGCTGCCAGACTGAATACCATGGTTCCCGTCAATAACATAGCAATCCATTTTTTCATAACAACAATCCTCCTCTGCAATCAATCCGTGCTGTTTCCAGCCAGGTACATGTTACGCATTTTGCGGCTGTTTTGCAACCTCCATCCTGCCGCTCACGCATCCCCTCCCTTCCTGCTGCCCATGGCATCCTCTTCATTCTGCTGTTCCTGCATCATCCGCTTCCCGGCGCTGCAAGGCAGACATCATCCGGCGAAGGAGAGGAGCCTCCTGTTTCGGTCACGGCTCGCTCGCAAGCAGCAGGTTATAGTCATAATCCAGATACCGCTCCTTCTCCTTTTGATAGAAGCTTTCCAGGTTTTCCTTGGTTACTCTGCCTTCCCCTTCTGCAATCCACTGAAGAATCATGGAATTCACCTCTGAGCTGTAATGGCCGGCGTCCTTGTAGTTGTCCAGCCGGAAGATCACCTCTGTATGGTCCAGATTAAAGTTGTAAACCTGAATATTGTCTGTTTCCTCCAGCATCAGCTGCGTTGCAAGCTGTTCCGCCTCCACCTGACGGTTCAGCGTCCCCTCTTGCTTCAGCATTCCCCACCAGACCGCCGAATAGGGCGGAAAATAATACAGAAACGTGGTCTCCGGATGCTCCTTTGCAAGGGAAATGACGTTCTGCTCCAGGTTATCCTGCAGCGTTTGGCGTTCTTCCTGCGTGAGTTTCTTCTGTTCATCGGCAGTGCCGAAGCTTTGGATTCCGCTTAAGGCCAGCTCCCCGGAGCAGACATCCTGTCTGGAATTGCCGTAGTCATCAAAGGAGGTGATGCCTCCGCTTTCTCCCCGAAGCTTCTTCTGCAGCATGGGAAGAAGATAATAGAGCAGCATATCCTTATTGAAGAGATATTTCACATCGTTGAGAAGATTGCTGTCATACAGATAGCACGGATATTCTCCCATATCCTCCCGCATGGCATCCTTGTCCTCAATCAGATGCGAATCATCCAGCGGCCGCAGGACATAGGTGATCTTCTGCTGCGTGGAAAATGCCTTCTTCAGATTATCATTGATCTCCTTGAAGGTCGCCCCGGGATAAGGCAGCTTGACAGATCGGGAGGTTCCGAAAAGCTCATCGAACTCCGTGGTTCGAAAATTTTCCGTCATGCTGGTTCCGGTGATGATGGCATCGTAACGGAAATGCCGCGTAATTCCGTCATTTTGGCTTCGCTGATCCGAAAGCACATAGTACCAGCCGGCTATCGGCTCATGGTAATGAAAAAAAGGATCCAGATAAACCACCAGTGCGCCCAGGGTAACCAGAAGAGTCAATATGCATGTCAAAAAGGCAATCAGCCAGCTTCTAGGTTTCATGATTTATGTCCTGCATTCAAAAGTCATTGTAAATAAATGTAGACATCCCGCTCATGGACAGCATGCACCAAAACAGCATCGCCGCGGTCACGATCAGGCTTTTTCGCGTAATCTTATAGCTTCGCTTCTGGTTGTTTGGCGCCAGAAGACACAGTCCCAGACATCCTCCCAGAAAAATTGCCGTAGACACCGCACCGACCATCTGATCCGACGCAGGAAGCCGGAGAACCGACAGAGCCGTCCGCACCCCCGAAATATGCAGGCAGGAGGCCAGATCCTGTGAATAATACCAGGACTTATCCACCCAAAGATGCCACCAGAACCTCTGAAATTCGGCTGCCGAGCTGCTGCGGAACAGCATCCACAGGATGTTCACAATGCCGAAGGTGATACACCATCTCACGGGAAGCCAGACCTTCCGGTAGGCCTTACCGAGAAGTCTCTCGATGATCTGCGCTGCGCCGTGGAAAAAACCCCACAGGATAAATGTCCAGTTGGCGCCGTGCCAAAGCCCGCTGATCAGATACACGATCATGATATTCAGATACGTCCTGATCGCTCCCCTTTTGCTGCCTCCCAACGGAAAATAGATGTATTCCCGAAGGAAGGAGGTCAGACTCATATGCCATCTTCTCCAGAAGTCCGTAACGGAAGCGGCCTTGTATGGGGAATCAAAATTCGGCTGCAGGTGAATGCCCAGCATTTCGGAAATGCCGATAGCCATATCCGAATATCCCGAGAAATCCAGATAAATCTGAAAGGTATACGCCAGCATGACCAGAAGGCTGTCTATGTTCGACCGATAGGTGAACTGCGTGTAATACTGGGTCACCATGCTGCCCAGCGAATCGGCCAGGATCACCTTTTTAAAGAGGCCGCACGTGAACATCTGAATGCCGACAACCATCCCCTTTGAGGAGAAGCGGTGCCTTTCCTTTTTTCGAAGCTCCGGCAGAAACTCCCGCATGGTCGAAATGGGGCCCTGTGTCAGTTTGGGGAAGAAAACCGAGAACAGCACATATTCCCGAAAGGTGACGCCGCTCTCTCCCGTCATGGGAACAGTGCCCCTCCGGACATCCGCCAGGAAGGAGATCTGTGAAAAAATGATGAAGCTGATTCCCAGCGGCAGGATCAGATTCACGGCCGGCCAATCCTGCTGCAGAAGAACATTGAGATTTTCCAGGAAAAAATTGGTGTATTTGAAGATCCCGAGAAAGGCGGTGTTCAGCACAATTCCAAGAACCGCCCAGAAGCCTGCCCCGATGCCCTGCTCTGTCCCGCTCCCGGTGCTTTTTTCCGTACTTTCTCCGATGCCCTGTTCCGTTCCGCGCCCGGCGTTTTTTTCTGCCCGTTCGATCTGACAGGCAAGTCCCCAGTTCATTACAAGAAGAATGCCCAGCATGAGGGGATACCACAGATTGGTCGCCCCGTAAAAAAGAAAAGAGGCCAGAATCACCCACCAGTCGGCCGTCGCCCTGTGCCCTCTTCCTGCAAGGCCATAATATCCCGCCAGCGTCAGCGGCAGGAAAAAAATCACAAAATAAAGGGAATTAAACTGCATATGTCTTCTTTCGCATATCAGCCGTCAGTGAGCGGAATCCTGATCCCTTCCTGCAAGATTTCCCAGATATTCCTCCCACCTGCGGTTCACTGTTTCCAGGTTATATCGCTCCTGTACACGGGAAGCCTCCCTTCCCATGCGATCTGCAAGGGACGGATCATCCGTCAGCTGCAGGAGCCTCTCCTTCAATGCTTCGGTATCATCCACCGACACGAGAAATCCGTTGCTTCCGTCCTGAATCAGGTCGCGGGGGCCTCCGCAGGGACAATCGGTGGAAATGCAGGAAAGGCCGGCACTCATCGCCTCCAGCAGTGCATTCGGCATTCCCTCCTCCCGGGACGTCAATACAAAAATCCGGCTCTTTCGGATCCTTTCCTGAACGTTGTCCACGCTGCCGTGGAAAACAACTGCATCGTCCAGTCCCAGTTCTTTTACCTGCTGCTCCAGCTTCTTCCTCGCAGGACCGTCTCCGTAAAAATGAAGGCGATATTCCATGATCCCGGGATGCTGTCCCCCGCTTGCCCTGGCCTTGGCAAATGCCGTGATCAGCATGGACTGATTCTTGTTGTCATCCAGCCGTCCCACGCTGACGATTTCCCGATCCCGCTCTCCCTCGTACCGTGGGCGGACAAAGTCCGGGTTGATCGCATTGGGAAGGATCACCGACTTTTCCCGGATCTTTCTCGGAAAGAAATCCGCTGCCTCGCGGGTCTGCAGGATCACGCCGGCAGCTCTTCGGAACAAAAGCAATGCCGGCAGCCGAAGCTTTGCGGACGCATACTCTCTGGATGGATTGGAGCGCACACTGACCGCCACCGGGATATGCAGTCCAAGGCTTGTCGCAATTGCAAAGATGTTGTTGTATCCGATAAACGACAGGATCACATCCGGCCGCTCTGTCTGCCAGATGTTCCGAAGCCTGCGATAGCGGGCCATAAATCCGCGAAGCCGTCCGCAGGACACCGGCCGGGAGGGATCGGAATAAATCCGGCGAATCCCTGCCGCCTGCTGACATGTCGTATGACCGCTTCCCCAGGGAACCTCCAAAAGATCCGTTCCGTACGCTTCTCCTGTTTCAGGATCCCAAAGGCCGTGGGGCAGCACATATTCCGGCGGACGGTGATAGGTGGTGACAAGGGTAACCTGCCAGCCCGCCTCATACAGATGCTCGGCAAGATTTGCCATGACCCTTTCCGCTCCGCCCCGCTGCAGCGAGCCGATGTAAAGACAAATATGCATTTGCTGCCTCCTTACAGCCGGCAGGCGGCGAATCGAATGCCCTGACCCCCTTGCAGCAGGCAGGCGGCGAATCGAATGCCCTGACCTTTGTGGAAATGCTGATTTAATCAGCGTTTCCTTAGCACTTCCTACCGTGCCCCTGCGATGACCTCCTCCATGTATTCCTTCCACTGCTCGTAAATCTTTTCCGTACCGGCCACATCCCGGATCTTTCTTGCCTCCTGTCCCAGACGAACCCGAAGGGCAGGCTCCTCCATCAGCTTGGTCAGCGCTGCCGCCATCGCGTCCTCATCTTTGACAGGAACCAGCAGTCCATTGACTCCATTTTGTATGAGGATCCTCGGCGCACCGGAGGGGCAATCCGTGGAAATGCAGGGCATCCCCATGGCCATGGCCTCCATCAGCGCATTGGGCATTCCCTCATAGTTGGAGGGAAGCACATAGATGGCTGCCTTCGGAATCAGCTGCTCCAGCTGATCCGTTCCGCCCATCAGCTGCATCCACTCCTGTGCGTGATTTTCCTGAATGATTCTCTCCAGCTGCTCCTTTGTTCCGTCCTGTGCATCCGGGCCGTAGATTTTCAGAGACCAGTCGGGATGCTGCGGATGCACGCGGGCAAAAGCCCGCAGCAGCATGGCCTGATTCTTGAATTCCACAAGCCGGGAGCTCTGTACCACCACCTTCTCCTGATGCTCATAATCCGGATCGGGCAGCTGAATGTACTTGTCGTGAACCGGATTCATAATGACCCTGGAGTTTTCCTGCAGATAGGGCTTGAAATATTCCCTTTGCTCCGCAGTCTGATAAACACAGCCGTTGGCCCTTGGAAACAGAAGCCGGATCTGCAGCTTGTCTGTCCAGTGCCCGTAGAACGGCTCCGGATTGTTCCGGATGGAAATGATCACCGGCGTTTTCAATCCCAGCGCCGCCGTCAGCGCACGGAAATTCGGCCGATGCATATAGGCACATAGGACATCCGGCTGCACCTTTTTGAGGAATTCCCTCAGGTACTTGATCCGAAGGTAAAACTTGACCCAGCGGTTCTTCTTCTCGTCCTCCGGCTTTAAGCCGACATTGACATGATGAACCCGGGGATCCAGCCGGAATTCATCCTTGTCAATCCACTCCACCGCAACGTAAACGTCATACCCCTCCCGGGCAAACTTGTTCGCAAGATTGGACACCACCCGCTCGCAGCCGCCGTGTACCAGACAATTCAGATGAAATGCGATTGTTTTCATAGGCTTTTCCCCGCGACGGCCTGATGAATTTCCTCAAGATAAGCCGAAACGACCTTCTCCCGGTCAAACTCCTCCACCATCTTCTCTCTGGCTGCCGTCCCCATGGCGGCCCTTTGACTCCGGTTCAGGGTCAGAAAATGCCGCAGTGTGCGGATCAGCTCATTGGCAGAATGCGGTGCAAAGCCATAGCCGGTCACCCCGTCCTCATAGATTTCCCGGCAGCCGGAAATATTGGAGGCGATCACCGGCCTGCCGCAGGCGGATGCCTCCATCAGCACGTTGGACATTCCCTCATGCCAGGTGGGAAGAACCACGGCAGAGCAGCTGCCGTAATACTCATGCATGTCCGGGTGGAAGCCCAGCTGAACAATCTCTCCCCGGGAGCTTCTCTCGTTCAGCTCCGCCTGATAGTCCTCATCACAGTAGCCGCAGATGGCAAAAATCACCTGCTCGGAATGCAGGACCTGGGCTGCCTGAAAAAACTCCTCGATTCCCTTCTCCTTCATCACTCTGCCCACATAAAGGAAGCAGGTCTTTTCTCCCTCCGGATAGGGAATGGCTTTCCACACCTTTGTGTTGACCCCCGAGCCCGGAACCAGACGGTCCCGGCCGCCGATCAGCCCGTTTCGACGGAAGATCTGTCGGTTCTCCTCATTCTGAAAGAATACGCAGGAGGCCTTTTTCATTCCCTCGTGATACATCCTTTCGACCAGCATCAGCAGCAGCCCGCTTTTCTGGAAGGTGCTCCCAAGACCCGTAATGGTCGGCACATAGGGAATCCCTTCCCTGCGGCAGACATAGCCGCCGTATACATTGGGCTTGATGGTGTAGGTCAGCACAAGCGCCGGCTTATATTTGCGGACCAGCCGCTTATAGTCGCGAAGAAGCTTCAGATCCTGCACGGGATTCATCCCTCTGCGATTGATCTTCGTCATCTCCACAATGACGCCCTCCCGCTCCAGAAGGTCCGTCTTCACGGTATCCGGAAGGCTGGCCACCACGCGATATTCCTCCAGGAGCTTCTGCACCAGCTCGTTTCGAAAATCATAGAGACCACCGGAGGAATTGGCCAAAATCAGAATGGTTTTCTTATCACGCATCATCTCGTCCCCCTGCCCTGCATCGCCCCGCTTCCATGTCCCCTGTACCAATTGATATTTGGGGGCAAGGATTTCCGGGCTGCTGCGCGCTCCCGCAATCCTCAAAGCATCAAT